>JAJYGS010000166.1 GCA_021785055.1 Nitrospirota bacterium
CTCAAAGAGCATAACCGAGGCCGTGCGCATGGGCGCTGAGGTTTTCCATGCTCTGAAAAGCGTTCTGAAATCCAAGGGCTACAACACCTCAGTCGGAGACGAAGGCGGTTTCGCGCCGAACGTCAAGTCGAACGAAGAGGCCGTAGAGATGGTAATCGCCGGAATAGAGAAGGCGGGCTATAAGCCCGGCAAGGACGTAATGCTCGCCATAGACGCCGCCGCCAGCGAGTTCTATGAGAAGGGCGCGTACGTCTTCAGGAAGTCGGACAAGTCGAAAAAATCCTCTGACCAGATGATAAAATTTTACGAGACGTGGGTAAAAAAATATCCTATAATATCCATCGAGGACGGTCTTGCCGAAGGCGACTGGGACGGCTGGAAGAATCTTACGTCCGCGCTGGGCAGTAAAGTCCAGATTGTCGGTGACGACATATTCGTCACGAACCCTAAAATACTTAAAAAAGGCATCGAGTCCGGGATAGCTAATTCGATACTTATAAAGCTGAACCAGATAGGCACGCTGACGGAGACGCTGGATACGATAGAGATGGCGAAGAGGGCGGGGTATACGAACGTCGTGTCCCACCGCTCCGGCGAGACAGAGGACACGACGCTTGCCGACCTCGCCGTCGCCGTAAACGCAGGGCAGATAAAGACCGGCTCACTCTCCCGGACGGACCGCGTGGCGAAATATAACCAGCTGATCCGCATCGAGGAAGAGCTGGACGAAGACGCGAGGTTCATGGGAATGGGCGCCTTCTACAGCATAGGGAAATGAAAAAAAGGAACTTGAGCAGGCAGGAGCGGGAGGCGGCGTCGAAGCGCCGGAGGCAGATAGCCCTGGCCGCGGTAGCGTGCGTGTTATTTTACGCCTTCCTTAGCTTTTTCCTTGGCCAGATGGGTTTCATACGCTATGTTAAACTCTGCCGCCAGAGGAGCGGACTTCAGGCGGAGATAGCGGCCCTTAAAACATCCAACCAGGCGCTCCGGGCGCAGGTTGTGGCCCTGCGTACGGACCCTCTCGCCATCGAGAAGCTTGCCCGCGAACAGGGGCTTGTGAAAGACGGGGAGACAGTATACCAGTACGAGGACGAATGATGGACGACAGGCTGTCTGTCATCTTCCTCTGGCACATGCACCAGCCCTACTACAAAGACCTTGTAACGGGCCGGTATGCCATGCCCTGGGTAAGGCTCCACGGAATAAAAGACTACTACGACATGGCGCACATCCTTCGGGATTTCCCCCGCGTGCGCCAGAACTTCAACTTGGTCCCCTCCCTCATCGACCAGATAATCGACCTCTGCGAGAACGACGCCGGGGGAATTTATCTCGACCACTCCCTCAAGCCAGCCGCCTCGCTCGATAAGAACGAAAAGATATTCGTCCTCCGGAACTTCTTCCTCGCCAACTGGGACAACATGATAAAGCCCTACGCGCGCTACTGGGAGCTTCTCTTGAAGCGCGGGCGGGACATTTCCGACCTCGAGCTCGACAGGATGGTGAGATATTTCTCCGACCAGGATTTTCTCGACCTCCAGGTCTGGTTCAACCTCGCCTGGTTCGACCCCATCTTCAAGGACGCAGACCCGTTCCTTAAAGGGCTTATAGCGAAGGGGCGGGATTTTACGGAGGACGAGAAGCTGGGCGTGATAAACAAGCAGAAGCAGGTCATGCGCCTTATCCTGCCGGAATACAAAGAACTCTGGGATGCGGGCAGGATAGAGCTTTCCGCGACGCCGTATTATCATCCCATACTTCCGCTTCTGTGCGATACCGACATCGCCAGGGTATCCAATCCGGGCATAAACCTCCCGGTTCGCTTCCAGCACCCGGAGGACGCTAAGACGCAGGTTAGCCGGGCGCTCTCGCGCTTTGAAGAAGTGTTCGGCAGGAGGCCCAAGGGCATGTGGCCCTCGGAAGGCTCCGTGAGCGAGCAGATAATCCCTATCCTTGCGGACGAGGGGGTCGAGTGGATAGCGACGGACGAAGAAGTCCTGGCGAAGTCGCTCGATACGGCCCTGGACAGGGACTTCTCGGGGGTGTCTAAGAAGCCGGACGTCCTCTACCGCGGCTACAGGGCCTTAAGCGAAGGGCGCGGCGTGAATATAATGTTCCGGGACCATACGCTCTCCGACCTTATCGGCTTCGTATACTCGAAGTGGGACCCGAAGAACGCGGTGGACGATTTTATAAATCGCTTAAACCGCATAAGGAACGACCTGAAGGCCCGCGGCCAGAACGGCGCCGCAACCATACTCCTCGACGGAGAGAACGCATGGGAGCATTACCGAAACGACGGGCGGGATTTTCTGTACATGCTCTACGACAGGCTCTCGCGGGAGGAGCAGTTCGACTGCACGACCATCGGTGAATACCTGGCGAAGGCTCAGAATGTCCAGAAGCTTCCGAAGCTCTTCCCCGGCTCGTGGATAGGCCATAACTTCAATATCTGGATAGGCCACGAGGAAGACAATGCGGCATGGGACGCGCTCTCCCGGACGAGGCAGGACTTATTGGAATTCGAGCGCGGGGAGGCAGACCCCGCGAAAACCAGGATCGCCTGGGAGGAAGTATACATTGCCGAGGGCAGCGACTGGTGCTGGTGGTACGGCGACGACCACTCCTCCGAGAACGACCGTGAGTTCGACGAACTTTTCAGGAAACACCTGTTAAACGTCTACGAGATACTCGGCAAGACGCCGCCGGACTACCTCTCAATACCCATAATCAGGGAGGACAGGAAATCCCGGCCTACCGCCGAGCTTACGGCCTTTATCTCTCCCACGCTCGACGGCGAGGTTACAAGCTACTACGAATGGCTCTCCGCCGGATATTACGACGTCGGCCAGGCCGGAGGCACAATGCACAGGGCCGAGAGCATAATCTCTCACATCTACTACGGTTTCGACTTGAAGAACCTCTTTGTCAGGCTCGACAGCAACCGCGCCCTGCACGACTCTAACATAAAGGACCTGACTTTCTCCGTCCATTTCCTCAAGCCCGCGTCATACCGGCTCGATATAAACATCAACCCCGAACAGGGCCAGGTCACGGCAGAGTTGATAAAGGTATCCAAGGGCGAGGAATCTGAACGCACAAGGTATACCTCGATTGCCGCAAGAGAGATAATCGAGCTTTCGATGCCGTTCGAGGTGATCCAGGCCATGCCGGGGGACGAGATAAATTTCTTTGTGACAGTCCGGCGCGGCGATGTCGAGCTTGAGAAATGGCCGTACCGCGGATATATTTCGGTGGAAGTCCCGACGGAAGACTTCGAGGCTATCATGTGGCATGTGTAATTCCGCTCAGTCTTTTTAAAGCCGCTTGAGCGGATTTTATCACCTCCATCGGATTTTCCCTTCCCTCGCCCCCAATTAATTTCCGCAAAGCGTCTCCATAAAGCTGTCATTCTGAGCTTTGCTTCAAATACGCCTTAATGTTTTGTAATTAGCCGATTTATCAGGCATTTTTAAAAAGCGCCCCATAAATGCGGCAGCTACGATTGCGGATTATAGGCAAATAGGAATGACATCGCGTTGTGTGTTAAGCATGTTTTTTGCATATTCACATCAAGAGAACTACGGATTTTGGTTATGAAAAAGCCGGTTACATATATTGCCTTTGTTGTCTTTCTTGTCCTCTCGGTGCCCGCCATTGCCGCGGTAATCACGGTAAATATCGGCGGAGGCGCGGCCTATACCTCCATACAGCCCGCCGTCAACGCCGCCCAGCCGGGCGACGAAGTCCACGTGGCCTTCGGAACGTATACCGGAGGAATAACGATGAAAAACCGCGTAAACGTCTTCGGCGGCTACTCAGGGGCCGGTTGGACGAGGGATATTGAAGCGAATCCCACGATAATAGACGCGAAAGGCAACGGGAGCGCCGTAACGTTCAACAACACCACGACAGCGACAATTGACGGTTTTACAATTACGGGTGGCAGCTCAGGCACCGGCTTTAATGCCGGAGTTTACGTGTCCGGATGCTCGCCCACGATAACGGACAACAAAATTACGGGAAACGGCAAATACGGCATATATGTCTATGAGAATTCATCCCCGGTAATCGAAAAAAACGTAATCTACTCCAATTCCTCCGACGGCATAAACTGCTACAGCTTCGGTAACGGCGGGACGCCGCTTATATACAACAACACCTTCGACAAAAATAACGGCCACGGCATCGCCCTTTATTATTTTTCGCCTTATATCAAAAACGACATCATCACTTCGAGCGGCGGACACGGCATATATGCAGAGATAGATTCCTATCCCATTGAAGACTACAACGACCTCTACGGAAACGCCTCAGGCTCATATTCCGGCATCGGCGCCGGCCTTCACGACAAGTCCGCAGACCCGCTCTATGTCGGCGGGGGCGATTATCATCTCCAGACCTCGCCCGTGCTCTCCCCGTGCATAGACGCCGGTGTAAATGTCGGCCTTCCATACATCAACCTTCCGGACATGGGGGCGTACGAGTCCTCCGCCACTCAGCCTGTCCCCTGGCCGCCGACGGGTCTGACCGCGAGCCCCAGGAACATGATGGTTCGGCTTGCATGGCAGCCGAACGCGGAGCCGAGTCTCAAGGGCTACAAGCTCAGTTACGGGAACGTCTCCGGGAACTACACGAACATGATCGACGCAGGGAACGTTACTGCCTACGACCTCCGGGGCCTTACCAACGATGCGACATATTATTTCGCACTCCGCGCCTACGACAACTACACAAGCGCATATTCCAAGGAAGTCAGTGCTACGCCTACCGCCGGAACACCGGAGCTCCCGCATTACTCCTGGGACGAGTCCTACACCCAGCCCTACAGCGTGGCCTGCACGGGCTGCCATATCCAGCCGGGCACGTTCCTTACGGGTAACTTCGATTACCATTATTCCAGCAGCCTGTGCCTGAGCTGCCACAACAGCGCCGGACAGGCCAGAGGCAAAAACATCGGCAGGCCGCAGGTCGCGTTCAAAAACGGCACCACCTCGCATCCCGTCTTTATAGACGTTACAGCCGGCGGGTGCAACGTTCCGACATACGGGAACATAACCGGGCGCTTCTCCAATATGATGGGAACGCATCTCGATGCCGGGAAGATCGTCTGCAACACATGCCACAACTCGATGGAGAAGACGGAAGACCCCGGCAGAACCTGGGAGATGACGACTCCCGTGGGGAGCTATACGACCTTCTCGCTTCAAAACGGCGGCTGGTCGTGGTATAACTACCTCGTCCCGAACTGCTATACCTCCGTAACGCTTGAGTCCGCTCCGACATATGTCAAGACAAGGCGTGCGGCCGAGGTGCCGCAGGACGATTTCACTTATTCCCCCAATAACGGCACGGTAACGCTTCACCAGCCGGTTTCAGGCTATGTATACGTCTCGCTCGATTTCCCGTATCTCCGGGTGGACAACACGGACAGCGCAATGTGCCTCGACTGCCACAACACCGGGACACACCAGGACGAGAACTGCCTCACCTGCCACCAGATGCACAACTACCAGAACCTCCACGGCATTCGCTCTGTCATAATGACGCCAAACAGCGGCCTTAAGAAGGTCGTCTTCCTCCGCTATACCGGAGACAACTCCTTCGCCGACAGCGACTCCGACAGGGACGGCATCTGCGAGGTCTGCCATACCAAGACTAAATACTACAGGAACTACACGACTGCGTTCGTGAACCACTCCGGCGGTTTCGACTATGATCGAAAGAACTGCACCACCTGCCATACGCACGACAGCGGGTTCGCGAAATATTAGCAGTCCGGAACACCCTTCCGCTTGATTTTCACGTTTTTTATCCCTATACTGTAAACTTTAAAAGCGCCCAATAAATTGGGCGGCTACGAAGACCGTCATTCCCGCGAATTCTCAAAATCAAGGGAGGACACGCGGGTCCTCCCCTACAGTTTTGTAGGGGCCGACCCATGTGTCGGCCCATTAGTTCTGATAGGGAAGGATAATTTTGAAAGATAAAATATTCCGTATTATCCATAATGCGCTCCTTAAGGCGAAGGAGAAGGGAGAGCTATTACTTCCTGAAGTCCCGCCGGTCGTTCTGGAAATTCCTAAAGAGGAAGGGCACGGCGATTTTGCAACGACCGTCGCGCTCTCCCTTGCAAAATCCGAGAAGAAGCCGCCGAGGAAAATAGCCGAGATAATAAAAGGTGCGATAGACGACCCCGGCGGCATCCTTGAGAAGACGGATATTGCCGGGCCGGGATATATAAACTTCTTTATAAAAGATTCCGCATGGCTCTTAGTATTAAGCGAAATCGAGGGCCGGGGAGCGGATTACGGGCGCTCCAATATCGGCAACGGGAAGCCTGTGCAGATTGAGTTCGTATCCGCGAACCCTACCGGGCCTCTGCACATCGGGCACGGGCGCGGCGCGGCGGTAGGGGATTCGCTGGCAAGGCTTCTCTTCTTCGCCGGATACGACGTAAAGCGCGAGTTCTACATAAACGATTTCGGCTCCCAGGTGGAGAACCTGGGATACAGCATATATTTCAAGTACCGCGAGCTTTCAGGCGAGGCGGTCGCGGCGGAAGCCGTAAGCATTGAATCGGCTGACGAAGAAACTCCCGGCGCACAAGATATGTCCAACCTCTACCTCGGCGAATACATTACCGAGCTTGCGAAGGATTTCAGGGCGAGGCCGGAATTCACACGGCTATCCGAGGACGAGAAAAAGACCTACTGCCGCGAAGAGGGCATCAAAATGATGCTCCGGCAGATAGAGGTAACCCTTGCGAAATTCGGCGTATCTTTCGACGAATGGTATAGCGAAAGGAAACTATACGACCCCAAAAACAACCTTGTCGATGCCGCGATTGGCGAGCTTCGGGAAAAGGGGCTTGTGTTCGAGGATGGCGGCGCGACATGGCTAAGGACGACCCGCTTCGGTGACGACAAGGACAGGGTGTTAATCAGAAACAATGGCCAGACGACCTATTTCGCATCCGACATCGCATACCACCGTGATAAGTTCATGCGGGGTTTCCGGGAAATCGTGGACGTCTGGGGCGCGGATCATCACGGCTACATCCCCCGGATGAAGGCCGCGATACAGGCGCTTGGGCACGACCCGGACGAGTTCAATGTCCTGCTTGTCCAGCTCGTGAACCTCATGCGCGAGGGCCAGACGGTGAAGATGTCCAAGCGCGCCGGGACGTTCGTCACGCTCGAAGAGGTAATGGACGAGGTCGGCACGGACGCATGCCGCTTCACGTTCATGCTGAGGCGCCCGGACTCGCACCTCGATTTCGACCTTGACCTTGTGAAAAGCCAGTCCTCCGAAAACCCGGTCTACTACGTCCAGTACGCCCACGCGCGTCTTTCTTCCGTCTTCCGCCAGGCGGCGGATAAGGGCATTGCGCTTCCTCCGATAGGGCAGGTGAAACTCTCGCGTCTTTCGCTTCCTGAGGAGCTTTCCATCATAAAACGGCTGTCCGCATTTCCGGAGCTTGTCGAGAAGGCCGCGGAGGCGAAAGAGCCGCACAGGCTCACGTATTACCTGCAGGAGCTTGCGGGTGAGCTTCACAGCTATTACTTCCGGCACAAGTTCATCTCGGACGACCTGGAGCTATCCTGCGCCCGGATGCACCTTGTTAAGGCTGTCCGGCAGGTCATTGCGATGGCGCTCAGGCTGCTTGGCGTCAGCGCGCCGGACAGCATGTAGGGGCGCAATTCATTGCGTCCGGCGGCTGATTTGTCATTCTGAGCATAGCGAAGAATCTGCATTAATTATGTACTTCCAATTCAAAATATCCCTTCCCGACGACCTGCGCGAACCCGTAACCGCCGTCTTGTACGACCACGGCTGCACGGGCATCGAGGAACTGGACGACTCGCTTATCGCATATTTTCCGGACACCGTTAATCCGGATGAAATAAATGGTGTGCTGGCGAAGTTCGAGGGGCTTACGGTCTCTTGTTCTCCCGTGGTGGAGAAGGACTGGCAAGCGGCGTGGAAGGAACGGTTCGATTGCGTCCGGGCGGCGGGATTTCTCATCTGCCCGCCGTGGAAGGTTAAGGATATACCCTCCCCCACAGGCGACAAGCTTCTTCTCATCGACCCGGGCAACGCCTTCGGAGCGGGAGACCACGTAACCACGCTCACGGTTCTTAAACTCCTCAGGCAGTGGGCCGATGTGCAGGATAACCTTCCTGAAAAATCGCTCCTCGACGTCGGCACTGGCACGGGAATCCTTGCCGTAGCCGCGCACATGATGGGTGTTGGAAGCGTGACTGCGGTGGATACCGACGAAAGCTCCGTGGAGGCTGCGGAGAAGAATTTCGCCTTCAACGGCATAACGAGCGGCGCGCGCGTAATCCACGGGAGCATCCGGGCCGCCGGGGCCGCCGGATCATACGACATAATCCTTGCGAATCTCTTCCTTGAGCCTCTGCTTGAGCTTATGCGCCCGATTGCAGCCGCGCTTTCGCCCGGCGGCGCGCTTATAATCTCAGGGCTTCTTGCGGGGCAGGAAAAGCCCGTGCTTGAAGAAGCCGCCCGGCAGAGACTAATGGTCGAAGACGGTCTGATTATAAACGGCTGGTTCAGCGGGATGCTCAGGCGGGCGATTTAATGCCTGTGTTCCGGGGCGTAATTCGGCCCCGGCGCGGGCGCGGTAGTTTCGTTCTGCATAGGAACCGCCTCAGGCAGGACGTTGCTCGGCAGGCCTGTCGTGGACGCCTTTGCCCCTGAAAATTCCTGCGTGGACGGCGCCGGGAAATTCTCATAGGGGACTTTAAGTTCCTTTACGTAATTCTGCATGAAATCAAGCCATATCGGCAGTGCGGCCCTTGCGCCGCTCTCGTGGTTCCCGATGGTCTTGTGGTTGTCGTAGCCCACCCAGACCGCCGTTACCATGCTTGGGATGTAGCCTATGAACCAGGCGTCGTTGAAATTGGACGTGGTGCCAGTCTTGCCGGCCGCGGGTCTTCCGAGTGCCGAGGCCCTGTAGCCCGTGCCGAATTTCACCACGCCGGTCAGCATGTCCGTCATCTCCGCCGCCGTAGCCGCCGTAATCGCCTGCCTTGTCGCGGGCGGCGAGTCGTCCACTACCCGCCCGTCCCTGTTAGTAATCTTTATAATGCCCGAAGGCGCGGTATACATGCCGTAGTTGTCGAATACGGAATATGCGCTCGCCATCTCGATAAGCGTAACGTCCGACGCGCCGAGCGCAAGCGGAAGATAGGGCGCGAGAGGCGTGGAGATACCGAGCTTCCTCGCATATTCTATCGCCGTCGGGATACCCACCTGCGCCAGGAGCTTTACGGCAACGACGTTAATGGAAAGCGCAAGCGCACGCCTGAGCGGCACCATCCCCTCGAATTTGCGGTCGTAGTTGGTGGGGCTCCACATTACCCCCGGACGCGCGCCCGGGTAGGATACCGGGGCGTCGAGGATGGTGTAGTCGGGGCCTAAGCCCTTGTCGAGCGCGGCGCAGTATACGATGGCCTTGAACGCGGAGCCGGGCTGCCTCATGGCCTGGGTTGCGCGGTTGAACTCGCTTTCATTGTAGTCCCTGCCTCCGACCATCGCCCGGATGTAGCCGGTATTGGGTTCTATGGCGAGGATCGCGCCCTGTATCGGCTCCTTTTCGCGCGGGTGCCGCTTGTCAAGCGTTTCGAGGCCCTTCGCCATTGCCTTTTCGGCAATCTCCTGCATCTGCCAGTTCAGCGTGGTATAGACGTTCAACCCGCCGCGGTATAGCGCCGTCTGTCCGAATTTCTCGTCCAGCATCTGGCGGATATACTCCACGAAATACGGCGCCTTGTAGTCCTCCTTCGGCTCCGGTAGTCGCACGAAAGGCTCTTTCTGGGCCTCCAGCATCTGCGCTTCGGTTATGAACCCCTCGTCGTACATACGCTTAAGGACGTGCGCCCGGCGCGAGTATGCGAGTTGGAGGTCGTTTAACGGCGAATATTTTGTCGGCGCGGCGGGAAGCCCGGCGAGCATCGCGCCCTCGGCAAGCGTCAGCTCGCCTACGGATTTCCCGAAATACCTCTGGGACGCGGCCTCTACGCCGTACGCGCCGCTGCCGAGGTATACCTGGTTCAAGTATAGTCCGAGTATCTCGTCTTTCGAGTAATGCCGTTCTATCTGGAGGGCAAGGAACGCCTCCTTTATCTTCCTGGTGAAGGTCTTCTGAGGGCTTAAGAACATCATCTTGGCAAGCTGCTGTGTGATGCTGGAGCCGCCCTGGGCGAGCCTGCCGGTGCGGATGTCCTTGTATGCCGCCCGGATGATGCCGGTTATGTCTATGCCGGAGTGGGAGTAGAAGCGCGGGTCCTCCACGGCGAGGAAGGCGTTGATGACGTTCTTCGGTAGCGACGAGAGCGGGACGGGTATGCGGTTCTGCGTATAGAACTCGGCCAGGAGTTCTCCGTCGGCGGAGAATATGCGGGTGGTGGCGCTCGGCTTGTACTCTTCCAGGGCCGTTACTTCCGGCAGTTCGCCGACATGCGCGAAGATTATCCCCGCGACGGCTCCAAGGAGCACAGCCCCCGCCGCGCCGATGAGGATGAACTTTTTCCAGAATTTCATGCGAGAATTATAAACCGATTTCGATATTAAGTAAAGCGCCGCGGCAAAGCAAAAATAAGGGGAATATTAAGGACGGTTAATAAATCTGCCGTTGACAGTTGAGGTCTGTTTGTGTTAAAAAAATAGTCTGCATTTATAGTTAGGGGAATTTTATGGCCCTCGTCAATTACGCGACAAGAGAGATAAGCGCAAAAATAGTCTATTACGGCCCCGGTCTGTCCGGCAAAACCACGAACATCCAGAGCGTTTACGAGAAGGTAAGGCCGGACAACAGGGGAAAGCTGATTTCCCTTTCCACGCAAGGGGACAGGACGCTCTTCTTCGACTTCATGCCCGTGGAACTGGGCAAGATAAAGGGCTTCAGGACACGTTTTCACCTATATACCGTTCCCGGCCAGGTATTCTACAACTCCACGAGAAAGCTGGTCTTGAAGGGCGCGGACGGCGTCGTTTTCGTGGCGGATTCCCAGGAAGCGATGATGAACGAGAACGTCCAGTCGCTCGAAAACCTCAAACGGAACCTCTCGGACATGGGCGTAAATGTCGCGCAATTTCCCATAGTTATACAGTATAACAAGAGGGACCTGCCGGACGCCTCGCCCGTCGGGGAACTGGAGGACTATTTAAATCCGGGAGGGCTTCCATATTTCGAGGCCTCCGCCGTGAAGGGCGAAGGAGTCCTGCCGACCCTTACGGCGATAGTGAAATATATCCTGCACGAGCTCAAGCAGGACCCCGAAGGCCACCAGATTGACTTCGAGGAGATAAGCGCCGAGAGCGCGAAGGCCGATAAGACAGCCGAAGATATTGAAAAAGAAATAATAAATATAAAGGCTTCAGTCCCCGCCCCGGATATATCATTGCCCGACCAGGCGCAGGATGGACCCGTAGAGGAACGCGAGCCGGAATCGCCTTCACGGGAGCTACAGCCGGAAGCGGAGGCGCAAAGGCCGCAACCTGAGTTGCCGCCTGAGTCTGAGATACCGCCGATGCCGCTGTCGATACTGGAAGAGCCTGGAGAGGAAATAGAATTTCCTGAGCCGGAAGAGCCGGTTGCGGCTATGTCCGAACCGGTGCCGGATATTTTCTCCGAAAACATCGAAGCGCAGGCGCAGGATGGACCCGTAGAAGCCGTTGACGAGCTTTCGCAGGCCGAGCCTCAGCCGGAACCGCCCGTCGCAGAGCCTGTGTCTGAGCCGTCCGCAGGGAATATAAAGGACGCGGGGATGGTTAACCCTCAGCCGGAGGCCGAAGAGCTTCCGGTATACGACAAGCCCGGTAACAGTATGCCGGAAGTATCCGGGCTCGTTTTCACGCTCCCTGTACGCATCAGGACCCGCGAGGGCGGGACGAAAGAAGTCATCCTTAAAATATCCCTTGACGTGGAGCTTTCAGGCGAAGGGGCGGATACGATAAAGGCCGTGGAGATAATGCCGCCCGTGCTGAGGCCCGTAGAAGTGCTGAGGCCCGTAGAAGTGCCGAGGCCCGTGGAAGTGCCGAGGCCTGCGGAAGTGCCGAGGCCTGCGGACAGGCCGAAGATGGTCGACTGGCTGAAGCCGGTGGAGAGGCCGAAGGAGCCTCCGAGCCTGTCCGTCGCAAACCTGCCGTCGAGGGTGCTTCAGAAAAAAAACAAAACCATGTTCCAAAAGCTTTTTGGGCATTAAAATTGAGAGGATCGGATAATGTCTGGACATTCGAAGTGGGCTACCACAAAGCATAAAAAGGGCGCGGCTGACGCCAAGAGGGGCAAGGTATTCACGAAGATAACCAAGGAGCTCACAGTCGCGGCCAAGCTTGGCGGCGGCGATCCGGGAGGCAACCCGCGCCTGCGGACGGCGATTGAAAAGGCCAAAGAAGCCAACATGCCCCAGGATAACATCAAGCGCGCCATCCAGAAGGGCACGGGCGAGCTTCCGGGCGTGTCGTACGACGAGATAACCTACGAAGGCTACGGCCCCGGCGGGGTCGCGCTGCTTATAGAATGCCTCACGGACAACAAGAACCGCACGGTCTCCGAGGTCCGGCATATCCTCAGCAAAAACAACGGGAGCATGGGCGAGTCCGGGTGCGTCTCGTGGATGTTCACTCAGAAGGGCTATATACTCGTGGACAAGAAGAACGCGGACGAAGACGCCCTTATGACCATTGCCCTCGATGCGGGCGCGGAGGACATGAAGTCGGATCCCGACGAGTCAAATTACGAGATAATAACCGCTCCGCAGGACTTCGAGGCGGTAAAGAAGGCGCTTGTTGACAAGGGCGTGAAGTTCGAGAGCGCGGAGGTTACGATGATACCCCAGACGTACCTTAGCCTCGAAGGCCGGGAGGCGGAGCAGATGATAAAACTCATGGACGCGCTCGAAGACAACGACGACGTGCAGAACATATACGCGAACTTCGACATCCCCGACGACATTATGGAGAAGATAGCCTAAGATATGTCTTCTCTCCATATTACCCTCCCCACCCGCGGGGGAGGGGGAACCGGCTCCTGCCGGTGGGTGGGGGTTAATTAATGCGTGTCCTGGGAATCGACCCCGGAAGCGTGGCGAGCGGTTTCGGTGTTGTGGACGAGGAAGGGAGCCGTATCCGCTTTGTGGAGGCCGGTCATATCGGGGCCTCCTCGCGCCTGCCGTTTCCGGAGCGCCTCAAGAAAATGTACGAAGGCCTGGAGGATGTAATCGCAAGGCACAGGCCGGACGCCGTGGCCGTCGAAAACGTATTCTTCGCCCGGAACGTCAACTCCGCCCTGAAACTCGGGCACGCAAGGGGCGTGGCGCTTCTCGCGGCGGTAAACTTAAGCCTCCCGATATTCGAGTATACCCCGACGGAGATAAAGCAGTCCGTCGTGGGATACGGCAACGCCGAAAAGGCGCAGGTCCGGCAGATGGTAAAGACGCTCCTGAAGCTCTCCAGCCTGCCGGAGCCTCTCGACGCCTCGGACGCCCTGGCCTGCGCCATATGCCATATCCACAGCGCGAGGATAAACGAAACCATCCGGGCGGCGGCGCGCGGGAAGTCCGGGAGGCCAAAATGATCGCCCGCATAACCGGAAATTTAATCTCCAAAGACCCCTCAAATGTCGTAATCGACGTCCACGGAGTCGGCTACAGGGCGTTTATCCCGCTTTCGTCCTTCTACGGCCTGCCGGACACGGGCCATCAGGTCTCGCTTCATATCCATACCCATGTGCGCGAGGACGCGATACTGCTATACGGCTTTCTTACGCAGAGGGAGAAGGAGTTATTCCTTGCGCTCACCTCTGTCTCCGGCATCGGCCCGAAGGTCGCGCTCGCCGTCATCTCCGGCCTCCCCGCCGAAGAGCTTGCCGACGCCATAGCCAGGGGCGACCAGAAAAAAATATCCACCATACCGGGCGTCGGGCCGAAGACCGCGGCAAGGGTGGTACTGGAACTGAAGGACAAGGTCGCGGCCCTCGGAGCGACGAATACCGGCCCCTGCGAGACTTTCGCCCCCAGCCGCCAGAGGGACGAAGCCGTATCCGCGCTGGTCAACCTGGGCTACAAGAAGAACATGGCCGAGGACGCGGTGAAAAAAGTCTGCGCCTCCGGCGGCGAGGACATGGTGCTGGAGGCATTAATAAAAGAAGCGCTGAAGACGCTGTCCAAAAGATAACTTATGGGCCAACTTTATGTCACTGCGATGTCATTCTGAGGCCGTGGGCCGAAGAATCCGTTTTTTTCCGCCTTCTCATTTTCTTTTTTCCCGCTATACTTAAATCAAGCTCAACCAATAATAAAAGGAGGCAGCCGCATGGTAAAGATAGGCGAGGCGGTTCCGGACTTCGAGATGGAGGTATTCCAGAACGAGGAGACGAAGAAGGTAGCGCTTTCCGGCTACAGAGGCAAGTGGCTCGTCCTGATTTTCTATCCCGCAGATTTTACGTTCATATGCCCGACGGAGCTTGAGGAGGCGGCGGAGATGTATGAAGATTTCAAGGGCCTGGGCGCGGAGCTGATAAGCGTCAGCACGGATACTGTGTTCGTCCACAAGGCCTGGCACGACAACTCGCCCTCCATAAAGAAAATAAAATTTCCGATGGCCGCGGACCCCGCGGGCAAGATCTGCCGGGAGTTCGGGACATATATCGAAGGCGAGGGCCTGTCGCTCCGGGGAAGTTTTATCATCGACCCGGACGGCGTCCTGAAGGCCTACGAGATGCACGACAACAGCATCGGCAGGAGCGCGAAGGAGCTCTTCAGGAAGCTCCAGGCGGCGAAGTTCGTCCGCGAGGCGGGCGGCTTAGTATGCCCCGCAAGCTGGGAGCCGGGCAAGCCGACTCTCAGGCCCGGCCTGGACATCGTGGGCAAGATATAGTTTCTATGGAAATACGCGGCGTTTTTTGCTAACATCTTTAAATGCCGACAATCTTAAGGATTGGGAAATACAGGAGAAATGAAATGAGTATTTCAGCGGCTGAATTATTACAGGTGTAAGATTTGGACGAACGAGTTATAGGCCCCGAAAAGAACACGGAGGACGTAACCCTCGACTTGGCGCTTCGGCCTTCGAGCTTCGACGAGTACGTCGGGCAGGACAGGGTCAAGGACAACCTCAAGGTCTTTATCCAGGCGGCGAAGGAGCGCGGCGAGGCGCTCGACCACGTGCTGTTCTCCGGCCCGCCGGGCCTTGGGAAGACGACTCTGGCGCACATCATCGCACGGGAGATGGGCGTCAACATAAAGACCACCTCCGGCCCGGTAATCGAGCGCCAGGGAGACCTGGCCGCAATTCTTACTAATTTAGAGAAGGGCGACGTCCTGTTCGTGGACGAGATACACAGGCTGAACAGGGTCATAGAGGAAGTGCTATACCCGGCGATGGAGGATTACCAGCTTGATATAATTATAGGGCAGGGGCCGTCCGCGCGTTCGATAAAGCTCGACCTGCCTCCGTTCACTCTCGTCGGGGCCACTACGCGGGCCGGACTTCTCACCTCTCCGCTTCGGGAGCGGTTCGGCGTTGCGGCAAGGCTTGAGTTCTATCCGCCGGAGGACTTGAAGAGGATAATAGTCCGGTCCGCCGGGCTTCTGGGGATAGGCATAGACGACGAAGGCGCGTTTGAGATTGCCCGCCGCTCCAGGGGGACACCGAGGGTCGCCAACAGGCTGCTCAGGCGCGTGCGGGATTTCGCCCAGGTGGAAGGCAAAAAAATCGTGGACGCCGAGGCGGCCAAAAGCGGCCTTAAGAGGCTCGAAGTGGACGAGCGGGGCCTGGATTTTATGGACAAGAAACTCCTCCTTGCGATAATAGACAAGTTCGGCGGCGGGCCTGTGGGCGTCGATACCCTCTCCGCCGCCATAGCCGAGGAACGCGACACGATAGAAGACGTCTACGAACCTTTCCTTATACAGGAAGGACTTATCGAAAGGACGCCGAGAGGGCGGCTCGCTACTCCAGCCGCATATAAACATTACGGCAGGGCCGGTCGACCGGCTTCCGGGGATAAGGGCGTCCAGGGGAGGTTTCTGTGAGGTTACTTCTGCATATCTGCTGCGCCCCGTGCCTCGTGTATCCACTAAAGTCCCTGCGCGAGGAAGGGATTGACGTGGACGGATTTTTCTACAACCCGAACGTCCACCCATACACCGAGTTCAAGAAAAGACTTGAGGCGCTCGAAGAATATGCCCGCTCGCAGGGGCTTACGCTTGCAAGCGAGGTAGGGTACGACATAGAGGAATATTTCAGGAAGGTCGTCGAAAGCAAGGGCGAGCGGTGCGCCTCCTGCTACGAGATGCGCCTCAGGAAGGTCGCCCAGGCGGCAAAGGACTCCGGCTACGACGCATTCTCCACGACGCTCCTCTACAGCATATACCAGAAGCACGACCTGCTCGTTCAGGTTGCGGACGTAATCGCCCGCGACCTGGACATTGAATTTCTGTACCGGGACTTCCGCAAGGGCTGGAAGGAAGGCCGGGAAATGTCCCGCGAGACCGTCATATACCATCAGAAATATTGCGGCTGCGTATACAGCGAGAAGGAGCGGTATTTAAAAGGAAAAAAGCTCCCGGTGATAGCGCCTGGGAAATAAAATTATCGGAGAATAAAAATGGACCTCATGGAAGCGATTCGCAGGCGGAGGGCGATAAGGAAATTCAAGCCGGACCCGGTATCTGCGGAGAAGATTGACCTCCTGCTGGAGGCCGCGCGGCTCGCGCCTTCGGGCGTGAACTCCCAGCCCTGGAAGTTCAAGGTCGTAACCGACCCGGCCCTGAAGGAACAGGTGTTTCTTTCCTCGAAAAATCAATATCATATAAAGCAGGCGCCGGTCGTGATAATCGTCTGCGGGGACACGATGTCTTATTCGAAAACCCTCAAGGAGCGCTTCCGGGAGCTGCTCGGTAACGGCGTGCTTTCTCAGGAAGACATAAATAAAATGGGGCTTAATCTCCTCACGCAGGACGAGGAGAAAGAGCTTATGAAATATAGGGAAAACGCCGCTTTTAATACCGCCATAGCGACGGAGCACATAGCGCTTGCGGCGGTCTCGCTAGGCCTTGGGACATGCTGGATTCACCTGTTTGACAAGGAGAGGGTGGCAGAGCTTCTCGGACTTCCCTCGTGGATATTCCCGGTTACGCTCATGCCCGTGGGCTATCCGGATGAAATGCCGGAGCCTAAACCCAGAAAACCCTTGAGCGACATACTGTTATAAACGCATGCCGCATGTCGTATAAATAATCGCTTATTGAATACCGCAGACCGCGCGAAACCTGCGAAAACGCGAAATATGATTTCAATGTTTTCAATGGGTTATGAGGGCGAAAAACAGATTATTCGCTTCGTTCGGAATGACGGAATTATATAGCGTAACTATCTGTAAAATAAGCTTAATCTGCACCAAAAGTCCGTAAAAAACACCCCGTCCCCGCCCCCGTTTTTCGGCCTGCAATCCGCCCCCCGCCCCATAAAACCGGCCATACAACGACGCCGTAAATGCCCGAAATAAAAAATAGGGACACACCCCATATTTTGCCGGTAGACCGGCGGCGCGCCGCAGGCGTGGCGCCCTGCATTTGGGTTGGAACGCGCCCCCAAGTCCGCCGTTTCCGAACGCCTCTATCGGGAATCCAGGTTTTGCCTGTCGTCCCGACCGATGCGGAGGGACCGACATTTGACATTAAAAGTCAACTGCGGATTCCTCGACTTCGCTCGGAATGACAGGCATCGGGCGCAAGTAAATTGCGCCCCTGCAGGATGGCGTCAAGGCGTAAACGAACTTGCGTTGCTTCTCTCTTTTTCCTTGACTTGCCATTGATTTTCCTATAAAATAAACAACTTCTGTAAAAAAGGCGCTGGCGTAGCTCAGTTGGTAGAGCAGCTGACTTGTAATCAGCAGGTCGGAGGTTCGACCCCTCTCGCCAGCTCCAGTTCGATGGCGGGGGTGGGTAAAAGGAATACGGGAGGCGGACGACGCTTTCCAATCCTGCGAACGGCGCTTTTTAAATCCTTTAGAAATAAAGGGTTGACAAAATTTCGGCTATAATGTATAAGATGTCGCCCGATGGATTCCCCCGCAGGCGGCTTGAACGGGGAGGTGGCCGAGCGGTT
>JAJYGS010000058.1 GCA_021785055.1 Nitrospirota bacterium
TAAGGCGGGAGCGACATGCGCTCGTCGACAAGCTCGCGCTCGTGCCTCCTCTTCGCCAGCACCAGAAAAAGCGCGAGCAGCGTGGTGCACAAAAGCAGCCAGTCGGACACCTCGACGCCTATCGCCACGCCCCCCGCGGCTGCGCGCAGGACAAAACCCGTCGAGACGACGAGCACGTCCAGTATGACCACCTTCTTCAGGCGCAGGGAATAAGCGATGTTCAGCGCGAAGTAAAACGCGCACACGGCGCCGAAACCGGTATTCAGTGCGAATGACGCCAGAAGCGACGCGGCGGAGAACAGAGCGAAGAGCGCCCACGCCAGACGCCTTGAGATGCGGCCCGACGGCAGAGGTCTGAGTCTTTTGCGCGGATGATGCCTGTCCTCTTCCTCGTCCATCAGGTCGTTGAAGATATAGACGGAGCCGGAAAGAATGCAGAACAGGCCGAAGGCCGCGAGGCTCTTAAAAAGATACCTGGCTTCCAGGAGGTGCCTGGAAAAAACGAGCGCGGGCAGGACGAAGAGGTTTTTGACCCACTGGTAAGGCCTCATCATCGTTATAATATCTTTTATGGACCTCAAAACTGTTTACAACCTCGGATTTCGCGGGTCCTGCGGGGACGTTTTCTGCCGCACAGTGGATATGCCGGGGACGGATTTGTTCAGTTTCCAGAAGATGACGCTGTAGGGAATATCCATGGAACTGTAGGTATAAACGCAGGTAAGGCCGGGAACTCCCGCAAACCGCGACTGCGATTCGGAATTGTCCCGCCCGATAATCTCTTCGACGATATAATCCGCGCCTTCTTTACGGCCATACGCCACCGCCATCCAGGGATTGCCCCAGGGAAGGAAAACCCATCTGCCGCCAAGGTAGCTGACAAGCCTGCTCCAGGGCATCATGTACGTGACGTTCGTGCCGATGTTCGTTCTGCCCCAAATACCGGCTTTCAGGCTCTCTTCGTTAATCGCGCCTTTGATCTGGACTACCCTGACCGTCTGGGGCCTGCTGTCAAACCTCACGCGCACCGCATAAAAATCCCAGGCGGCGGCAAGCAGAACAAGAACAAGGAGGGCCGCTTCCCTGTTCCGGACAACGAGGGAAACCGCCCCCGCCGCTCCGCCGGCGGCGAGCAGGATGAGGAGAGGCACATAAGGGACGTGATACATCCAGAAGCCGCGGGTAAACACGGCGTATACGAAGAAGTTCGCAAACGGCCCCCAGATAAGGAATGCTACCCATCTCTCCTTCCCGCGAAACAATATTACGATGAAACCTATCGCGGCGAAGATGCAGATGACTGTCGGGTATACCGCCGGATAGCCCTGGAGCTGGCTGCTGTTGGCCACCCTCCAGGGCGCCTCGCTGGCAAGGTCCCGGAAATATATCCTCATAAACCTTGAAGGGGCTTCCCTGAAATAACGGAAGACCATGCCGGCCCCGCCCTTTTCCTGCCATACAAGCCTCAAGTCGGAGGTAAGCCCCTCGATGTCCTCGGCATAGAGGGGATAGCCCAGGACCTTGGACCTCATCGCTATGGACTCGTAAGGCAGTTTGGAGCTTAAAACAACCCTGCCGTAGCTCCTGGTCAGAAATACCATGTACGGGAGGGCGAATATCAGGAAACCGGCCACGAGCAGGAGCGCCCCTTTATACAAGTCCTTTCCCGCCCCCTGCCGCCACAACCTCCATACCGCCAGCAGAAAAAATACCGCGAAGATAATCAGCCCTTCCGGCCTCGCGAGATAGGTCAGCCCAAGGCTTATGCCGGTGATAAACAGATACGTCACGCCGGGCCTTGAGAGGGCCTTGTATCCGAAATAAAGCGAGAGGACGACCATGAAAGAATACAGCGATTCCGCCGTATCCCCGCCGCTGATGGCAACCAGGTGAGGGTATGGTATCGCGAGGAGCAGGGCGGCGACGGCGGCCTTCCTGCCGAAGATCTCCCTGGTAAGCAGGTAGAGGGGCACAAGCATAAGCACCCCCGCCGCCTGCGACACCGCCGAAGACAAAAACTGGAGATTTGCTATGCCGGTTATGCGCGAGGCGATGGAGACCATTATCGGCTGGAGCGCCGGGAATATCATCGCTTCCCAGCCGAGACCGTCTCCGTGAAGTATGTTGCGCGCTATCTGGGAATAATAGACGCCGTCGTAGCTGGTATAACCGAAGGGAGGGATGCCGCCGGCAATGGTCTTGAACATCGGCCACGCCCTGTAACACAGAGCCGCAAGGCAGACCAGAAATATAAAAAGACCTTCAACTTCAGGTCTTTCAAGCAGATAGCTCCTGCCCTTGAGCTTCATATCCCCCGGCTTCCCCGAATTTTTTAAGACCCCGCTTTTTATTTCCTCTATTTCCTTGCGTATTATTTCCTCGGCAAGGCCCGGAACAACTTCCCAGACCACCTTCTCCACTATAGCCGGAACGACCTCCCAGACGACCTTCTCGGCAACGGACGGAATGGCCTCCCATACAGCCTTTTCCGCCACGTCCGGCATTATCTCCCAGACTGCCTTTTCGGCAATTTCCGGGGAATTCCCGGATATTATCTCGCGCACCTTCGCCTCGATAAGCATGCGGAGGTCTCCCTCCGACGGCATGGCGGATACGGTCCGGGCGGCTTCGGGAGCGGCCTGGGCGGCGGGAGATACCAGGTGAGGCGCTTCTTCAGCTTCTTCAGCTTCTTCGGCCTCCTCCGCAAAATCGGCAAACGCGGCGTGCATGAAATCGCCCGCTTCGGGCGCTTCCTCGGCCTCTACAGGGGTTTCCCCGGCCATGAATATGGAATCGTCATCGTCCGCCAGGAACGCCTCCGCCGCGGACTCTTCCCTTCCGAGCGCCGCTTCGACAGGCAGGCTGTCCCAGGGCATGCCGTTGTCCGCGGAGCCGGCCGGCAGACCGGCCTCGGACGCCGCTTCGCCGGGACTCCCGGCCATATCAGCCTGAGGCGCGGGCGTGGGGCTGCCCGCCTCGCTTGCGAGATTAGCGCGTTCCCAGAGCTCGTCCTCGGATATTACCTCCGTGGCGCCGGCAAGCGGCTGGTCCGGGCTTTGCATGTCCACGACGCTCCAGAGGTCGTCCACCGGGTCGCCATCGAGAATTTCATCTGCAAACACGGCCTCTTCCACCGGCTCGGCCTCAAGGGCTTCGGATTCAGCTTCGGGCGCCCGCGCCGTCCTCCTGGCAATGAGATCCCTTACCTTGTTTATAAGCTCCGAGGACTCGAACGGCTTGACGATATGGCCGTCTGCGGCTGACTCGACGGCAAGACCCGCATCGAAATTCTCGAAGGTGCCGGCGAGTAGAACCACCGGGATGTTTTTTAATGCGGGGTCTTGTTTTACGGCCATCGAGAGCTGATAGCCGTCCATGCGGGGCATGACAATGTCCGCCAGGATAATATCCGGGGCGGCCTTCCTTGCCGCATCCAGCGCGGCCTGGCCGTCGCCGAAGGCTGTAACCTCGAAGTCCTCTTCGGAGAGGGTCAGTTCCACGACCTTCTGTATCGTAATGCTGTCGTCCGCCAGGTAAACCTTGTATGGCATAATTCCTCCATCAGGGCGCACGTCTACCGTCCTTTTATAATACAAACAGGGAATAAAATCAATTTATTTGTTCATAAGAGATTATTTAGATCGATTCCCGTCGGCCATATAAATAACTTTTAATAATTCGCCCGGGACTGTTCAAAACCCGCGGCAACGCAAAAAAATTATCCTTGTTTTTCAAGCGGTTACAAAGCGGCCTCCGCCAAATAAGCAGTTATTTATAAGACGCATAACTCCTTGATAAACAAGGGCAATACACCTTTTACCCGTAAAAAAACACACCGTCCCCGCCCCCCTTTTTTGGCCCGAAACGGGCTGTTTTATGGCATTTTCCGCCCGAAATTCGATACCCGCGAAAATTCGCGGATAAATGGATTTATATGAGAGAGCGATTAATTTCCGGCGTGTTTGCGCGGGAAGCAGGAACCGGTATTGGTAATGGAATGGAAACGTAATTTTAAAAGAGGCGGATTTTTCGGCGGCTGCCTCAAGGATGACGGACATGAAGCCGCTACAGGTAATTCGTGCGGGAGAAGGTTTCCACCTTTTTTACTATGCCCGCAGAAAAGAGCGCGTAGAGAGAGCGCAGACACCCAAGCTGCGAAAGCCCGCTCATGGCGACAACCTCTTTCACGGGTTTCCTGCCGTCCACAAGCCCAAGCACGAGCCGCTCGTCCGGTTCAAGCGAGACGGCCTTCAGCTCGTCTTGGCCGTAGACCGTCTTGAAGACAATGTCCTGGTTCGGTATCTTTTCGAGGATGAGCCGGCTCTCGCCAATCCTGCGCACGCCTTCGAGTATGAGTTCCTCCACGCGAAGCTCGACGGGGAAGTCGCTTGTGAAGTCGGGAAGCTCGCAGAGCTTGAAATAAAAAAAACCCTCTCCCCAGGCCATCGCGCGGTAGGCGGAGCGCTCCGTCTGCTTGTAGAGCGCGCTTTTTATATCGTCGGGCGTTACAAGCCCTTCCTCGGCCAGCACCTGCCCAAGCCTCCTGTCCTCGCGCGCGCACCTCTCCAGCGCACGCTCCAGGGCGTCTTCCTTCACCTTCCCCATCCTGAAAAGGATGTTGCCGAGCTGCTCCCTCGCGCCTCTTTTCTCTCCGCTCGCGAAGGCTACGTGGCCGTCCCGGAGGTATATCTCCACCGACATCTCGTCGTTTATGAGCGTGAGCCTGCCGGTGAGCCTCTGGAAGGCGAGCATCTGGAGCACCTCCGGGAGCCGGAAGTAGGCTATATCGCCTGAGAGTACGCTTATATCTCCGCCCATGGCCTCGGTATGAAAAGGTCCTGATAAAGTTTCAGGGCATACCTGTCCGTCATGCCCGATATGAAATCGCACACAGCGCGCGCCCTGTCCTGTCCGAGCCTGCCGTAGATGCCGGGGATGGACACGTTTTCGTCGAGGAAGTAATCATATATCTCTTTGAGTATTTTGATGGCCTTCACGAATTCCCCGTGGGTCTTTTTGTCCTCGTAGACGTTCGCGAAGAGAAACGCCCGAAGCTCCTCAGTCGCATCCCGGACGTCCTCTCCCATTATAATTTCGCTTAAATCAAGCTTGAGGCTTGAGAATATCACATCCTTGACCATCGTGTCTATTCTCTTTGCGTGGGTGCCTCCGAGCGCCTTTATTATTCCCTTCGGCACGTCGGAGTATTTTATTACCTTCGCGCGTATTGCGTCGTCAAGGTCGTGGTTGGCATACGCTATGCCGTCGGCGATGCGCACGACCTGGCCTTCGAGCGTCTCGGAACGAAGTTGCCCCCCCCTCGGCAATACCGAACCTTTGCCCTTTGAATGTTTTAAGATGCCGTCCCGGACTTCGTATGTGAGGTTTAAGCCCTGCCCGTCTTTTTCGAGGACGTCCACGACCCGCAGGCTCTGCTCGTAGTGGTTGAAGCCGCCGGGCAGGATGGCGTTTAAGACCGCCTCGCCCGCATGGCCGAAGGGCGTGTGGCCGAGGTCGTGTCCGAGCGCTATGGCCTCGGTTAAGTCTTCGTTCAGCCGGAGCGCCCTGGAGATTGTCCGGGCTATCTGGCTTACCTCAAGCGTGTGCGTTAGCCTCGTTCTGTAGTGGTCTCCCTCCGGGGCGAGGAAGACCTGGGCCTTGTGCTTCAGGCGCCTAAAGGACTTGCAGTGGATTATGCGGTCACGGTCGTGCTGGTATGCGGTGCGGATGACGCCTTCGGCCTCGTGGCGGGCGCGGCCCTTGGTCCCTGCCGCTTTCGCCGCGCGGGGATGCAGGATTCTTTCTTCGATGTCTTCCGTCTGCTGGCGGATGTTCATAAGAACTTATAGAACATATTGCGGGATAAGTCAATATAAGGATAATATCATTTCCCGCCGATTTTCTTTATCAGTTCCGCCCTCGCCCCGCCGATGGTGAGCGGGAGCGCGGGGAACCGGCAGACGCCTTCCCGCTCCAGCAGCTCGGCCAGGTGGGCCACGCGCGGGAGCCTCAGGTTATGGGCGCGTATCATGTCTTTCCTGGCGAACACCTCCTGTGTGGAGCCGGACAGTTTTATCTCGCCTCTATCCATAACGTAAACGCGGTCGGCAAGAAGCGGGACGGCGTCTACGTCGTGCGTCGCAAAGACTACGGTAATGCCGAGGTCCCTGTTTATGGCGTTAAGCAGCTTTATTATTTTGGCCGCGCCGAGAGGGTCGAGCGCGGCGGTGGGTTCGTCGAGCACGAGGACTTCCGGCTGCATGGCCAGCACGCCGGCCAGGGCGACACGCTTTTTCTCGCCGCCGGAGAGATTAAACGGGCTTCTGTCCTCGTAGCCTGCCAGTTCCGCCGCCTGGAGCGCCCATGAGACCGTCTGCTCCATGCGGTCTCCGGCCAGGCCGAGGTTTGTCAGGCCGTAGGCTATTTCCTGGCGCACGGTGCTGGAGAAAAGCTGGTCGTCCGGGTCCTGGAATACCATGCCTATCCTGCGGCGAACCTCTTTCAAGTACGCCTTTTCAACAGGGCGGCCCTTGAAGCTCACGACTCCCTTCGCGGGCATGAGAAGGCCGTTGAACATCTGGAATACCGTGCTCTTCCCCGCGCCGTTTGCCCCAAGCAGGGCCACCCTTTCGCCGGACGTGATGGCGAGGTTCACGTCGGTCAGCGCCCGCGTGCCGTCCGGGTATGCGAAACTTACGGACGACAGCTTTATCAGTTCCATGCTTTATATCCGATCGCAAAGTTGCAGACGAGCAGGGACAGAAGGACGAAGCCCGCCAGGACGCCGGCCAGCAAATCCCCTGCCGGGATGGGGCCGGCATAATAGGGCGGCGTCTTCGCGTCTTCGTCGTATCCCCTCGCAAGCATTGCCTTGTAAACCCTTTCGCCCCGTCCAAACGCCTTTATCATGAGGTTTCCGGCAAGCCTTCCCAAGTCCCTCGCCTGCCTGTGCCAGGGAAGCCCCCCGCCCCCGCGCGCGAGCTGGGCCTTGCGCATGGTCGCGGCAATCTCGCCCAGCGAGGACGCGTACCGGTAAATCATGTCCGCGAGGTCTATGATTAATTCCGGCACTTTAAAGGTGCGCAGCGCGGCAAGTATCTCGGCCATCGGCGTCGAGAAAGAAAGCAGCATGGCCAGCGAGACAGACGCGAGGATGCGGAGCATAATCAGGAAACCGAGCGCCATGCCTTCGCGGTAGACCGGCAGGGAAACGTGCAGGAAACGGACTGTGCCGATAACCGTATGGCCGGTGGTGAATATGAGGCTTATGAGCACAACCCAGGCCACGCCGAACGGGACGGACATGCGCCACAGCGCTTTCCTTGCCGGCAGGCGAAGCGTAAACATGAGGGCAACGGCGGCAGCCAGAACGCCCGCCGCCAGGGGCCATTTTGTCAGGACGCTGGCGACGACTATGGCGCATAGAAAAACGGCGGTCTTTATCCGTCCGTCCAGGCGGCCAAGGTAAGTGTCGCCTGCCATAATGCCGCACCCGGCGCATTGCATGTTAATCCTCTTCCCCTTTTCCGAACAGCTTCTTCCAGTTGTGCCCGACAATCATGCCCGCGAAGAAGTTGGCCACGGAAAAGGCGCCCACCTCGGCGTCTCCGGGCAGGCTGACGAAAGGGTGCGGCCTTGCATGCGCGGACAGGGATGCCATGGCGTTTACGGCGTCGTCCGTGCCGACGCCCTGCATGCCGTGCATGTCCATGTATTTGGCCGCTGCGAAGATCATGGCGAGGACGGCGAACATAATTATCAGCATCCAGCGCGTAAAGGAATCGAACCAGGGGGCGTTTTTTGCCGTGCGGTCTTTATCCGTATCCATGTCGTCTATGCCTCCATGCCTGGACTTGCCGTTTCGTTTAATATCCTGCGGCCCGCTACTCCGGGCAATAAATCCGGCCTGCGGCTGTACATCGCCTGAAGGACGGCGGCTGTAAAAACTGCCTCGGCAACGGCAAGCGGCAGCTGGGTCGGCCCGTAACCCGCAAAGAAAATCATCCACTGCCTGACAATCGGGACATGGCCGTGCAGGCTTAAGGCCAGCTCGAATGCCGACGTGAGATACGTCATGACGTCTCCCGTAAAACCGGCAATTCCGCCCGCAAGCCAGAGCGGGGCGCCAAAGCGCCTGAAGAGCCTCCAGCATAGCCAGCCGGAAATCCCTCCGACTATGCCCATTGAAAAATCGTTTGCCCCGATGGTGGTAATGCCTCCATGTCCCAGGAATATCGCCTGGAAAAAGAGAACTATCATGGAGATTACAGCCGTGGCCATGGGGCCGACGACTATGGCCGCCAGCGGCGTTCCGCACGGGTGGGAGCAGGAGCCGGTCACGGGGACGGGCAGGTGCATGGCCGAGATTACGAATACGGCGACGCCCACCATTGCGAGAAACGGCTTGTACGACAGGTTTTCTCGCACCCGCCTCTTGATTTCCCTTATGCCGGGAACAATAAAAAGCATCGCGGCGCCGTACCAGCCCGCCCAAGCGCCGGGCGGGAGAATCCCGTCTTCAATATGCATATGTTCCTCCTAAATAAAAACTGCAAAAAAAAATCCTCCCCCGGAGCGCCCTATACAGGCCGGACAGGGGAGGATTATACGTTTTTATAATCCATAAGCGCCGCTCTCTTTTTCCGTCGGAGAGACAGGCTTTGTTATCTCGGCAGGTCTTCTGGCTTCCGGGTCTTCCTACTCCCCACGCCTTCCCATCCCCCCTCTCCCCTACCCCTCTCCCGCAAGGGACGAGGGTGAATGGAAAGGGTTATTGCAGGGACAGTGGCTTGCTTTTGGGTTTCGTCGCCGGTTACAGCGGCGGGTCCGCTCCCGATTCAATAGCCCCCTCTCCCTTTGTCCCTCTCCCATAGGGCGAGGGTAATCAGGTTGAGCGGCCATCTCACGGGATTCCCTATTGAGCCCCTTGGCGGGGCGCCGAAATCTTTTTAAAAATAACTCAGCTGTAACCGCTTGTCAAGTTCAAAGTGGTCGCCTCCTTTTTCACAGGCTCGCTGATATTACCGCGCCCCAGATTATATTGTCGTTATTATGGTTTTTTGTCCTTATCGTCCTGTCCAGGACTGTGGAATAGCTGATAGTGGGCGTGACCGAAAAATGGCCTGAGACCTGGGTCGGCAGGCCAGCGGTAAAAACCGCGTCCGTAAACGTGCTGTGATTTGCGCCCCAGTTGTAGCTGTTGTAGTTTTTTGAACCCCAACTGACCTGCCCGAAAAGCGCAAGAGAGGGCTTCAACCACTTCGCGGGCCGGGGCAGGCAGAAGGCGTGCCCCATCGAGAAAACTCCGTAAAAACCGTCCGCCTGCCAGCAATCGTAATATACAACGAGCTTAGGAGTCAGGAACATATCGTAGCTTGCGGCTCCGTATACCTCCGCCGTGTTCGGCGCGCTTACGAAATCATAATATATCGCCCCTCCCGAAAGGCCGAGCTTCCCGACCGAGGCGGAGTAGTCGAGCGTGAAGTCGAACTCGGTGAACTTGCCGTCTTTGCGGTTTTTGTCCGTAAGGTCCACGTTGGCCCAGACGGTAGCGGTAAAGCGCTTGTATGAGATCCATGCGTCCGGCTCGAATACCGGGCCGTCGGTCATGTCAACCCCGCGCGAGACATATTTGCTGAAGAAGGACGCGTCCGCGCCGGCGCAAATCCCCTTTTCAGGCGCCGCGCATACGGGCGCCTGCACCTGTTTCTGCGTCTGCTCCCCGCCGCCGGAATCTGCGCAGGATGGCTGGGCTGTCTGATCCTGCGCGGACGCATCCTGCTGCTCTGCGGCAAAGGCCGGGGCACATAAAAAAACCACGAGCGCAAGGAAGGCGAAAACTAAGATAACCGGCAGTATGTTGAACCTGTAAGACTTTTTCATTGTCGCTTTTATTTTTACGGTAAAGTGTTACGAAATTTTAAAAAGTATTACCATACTGCAAGAGAGGCTGTCAATAAAAAAATGCGGCTATATTATTTTTTGGGAAAATCAGACGAGGTTCTTGCCCGTGGTGGCCATGGTGAGCTTACCGTGGACGACGCCCCTGGTGCCGATAAGCCTGTCGGCGATCTTTTTGACCAGGGAGCTTTTCCCACGGACGACCATGACCTCCAGGCAGTTGTGCTCGTCAAGATGGACGTGCAGGTTGGATATTATGGAATTGAACGAGCTGTGCTGGATGTCGTTTAAGGTGTCCGGGAGTTCGCGCGTGTGGTGGTTATAGACGAGCGTAATCGTCCCGACGACCTCCTTGTCCGCCTCCCACTCGTCCTCCACAAGGGAGTCCCGTATCAAATCCCGCACGGCCTCGGAGCGGTTCGTGTAGCCCTTGTCGCCAAGGGAGCGGTCGAAGCGGTCGATGAGTTTTCTGTCTATGGATATGGCGAACCGTGCAAGCCCCTTTTTCATCGTTTCCTCCAGGCGATAAGTTATTATTTTTGGGAATACCAGTCAAGTGAAAAATACATCCGCCAAACCCTTTAAAAAAATCAGGGATTTATACATGTTTTAACTTGACAAGGGAAGTATGGATTGATATTCTGTCCGGGCCATAAAGTTTAATTATTCCGGGGACTGAAAATGTACGAGGTCAGGGCCTACAGGGATCTTTTGCAATCGGCGGACCTGACCGCGTTCACGGTGGTCGTGAAGGAGACGGACCTGTTCATCCTGGCGCGGTCGGACCTCCGGGAGCTCGCTCTCGAAACCGTCATAAACCACCGGCACAAGCTTGAGTCTTTTATTGAGAAATACCCGGAGTTCAGGGTGTCCCTTACGCCGGTGAGTATCCCCCTTGGCGCGCCGGAAGTCGTCCGCATGATGGCTGAAGCGGGCGAGGCCGCGAATGTGGGGCCCATGGCCGCAGTCGCCGGGGCGTTCTCGGAGCTTGTGGGCAGGGCGCTCCTGGAGCGTTCCCCGGAAGTCGTGGTGGAAAACGGCGGGGACATCTTCATAAGCACATTGCGGGAGCGCACCGTCGCGTTCTTTGCCGGGGACTCCCCGCTCTCCGGCAAGGTTGGGATAAGGATTTCGCCCCAGGACTCTCCTCTGGGCGTCTGCACGTCGTCGGGGAAGGTCGGGCCTTCGCTCTCGCTTGGCGTCGCGCATGCGGCGTGCATAACAGCGAAGTCGGCCTCCCTTGCCGACGCCGCCGCGACCGCCGCCGGTAACGCCGTTAAGGCCGAGGGAGACGTAGAGGCCGGGCTTGGCGTTGCCGGGGGCATACCGGGCGTCCTGGGCGCGGTGATTATCTCAGGGGACAAGCTGGGCGCCTGGGGGCAGGTGGAGCTGGTAAGGATATGACTCTCGATTTCGACGGCTTATACAGATTTCACGGGCACAGATGCCCGATGTCCACGATGGGCGCGAGGCTCGCAGGCGCGGCAATGGAAGCCCTGGGCGTCGGGAAGGGCGACCAGTTCCTCATCCAGGCCGACTACGGCATCAGGAACTGCGCCCTGGACGGCATACAGTTCGTAACCGGCTGCACGCTCGGCAACGGCAACATCTCCTGTTCGGAGAGCGGCAGGCCGCTCCTCGTCCTCGGCATGCGGGACGGGAGCAGAAAGGCCGTTGTGAGCGTATCGGCGGCGGCGCTCGCAAGGCTTGCGGCGCACAAGGATACGAAGGCCGGGCTGCTCAAGGAGCGTGAAGTCTCCGGCCTTGCCCGCGCGAAAGACATAGACGGAATAATCGAGCGGGACTTCCTGGCGCTGGTGGGCTGGGTGCAGGATGTCCCGGACGGGGAGCTTCTTGAAATAACGGTATTTGGGAGGGAGCGGTGAACGCCAGGGTATACGCCGGGATGCTGGAGATGATAGGCCGCACGCCGATGGCGCTGATAAGGAACATGACTGGCCCCGGCGACGCCGCCGTGTACGCCAAGCTCGAAGGCCATAACCCCGGCGGGAGCGTCAAGGACAGGATTGCCCTTGCGATGATAGAAGAGGCGGAGAGAAGCGGCCTCATAAGACCCGGCGGGACGATAATCGAGCCGACCAGCGGCAACACCGGCATCGGGCTTGGGATTGTCGCGGCGCTCAAGGGCTACAGGCTCATTCTCACGATGCCGGAGACGATGAGCGTCGAGAGGCGCACGCTCCTTGCCGCATACGGGGCGGAGCTGGTCCTGACGCCTGGGCAGGACGGTATGCGGGGCGCGGTGGAAAAGGCGGAGGAGCTTTTGAAATCCACGTCGAATTCCTACATGCCGCAGCAGTTCAATAACCCCGCAAACCCTGAGGCGCACAGGAGGACTACGGCGAGAGAGATACTCTCCGCGCTCGGCGCGAGGATAGACGCCTTCGTTTCGGGCGTGGGGACGGGCGGGACGCTCACGGGCGTCGGCGAGGTGTTTAAGTCCAAGAACCGGGATATAAGAATAATCGCCGTGGAGCCAGCCTCGTCGCCGGTGCTCTCCGGCGGGAACCCCGGCCCGCATAAAATCCAGGGTATCGGGGCGGGGTTTATGCCTGCCGTCCTGAATACCCGTATCTATAACGAGATAGCGAAGGTAACCGACGAAGAGGCCGCCCATGCGGCGCGGGAGCTTGCTATAAAGGAGGGCATCCTTTGCGGAATATCCTCCGGCGCGGCGCTCCATGCGGCGCTGAAGGCGGCAAGGGAGCTTGGCAAGGGCAAGAGCGTTGTCGTGATATTGCCGGACAGGGGGGAGCGCTACCTTAGCACGGGGCTGTTTTCCTAAGGCAAACCGTCCGGACAGGGCTGACTTACGGGAGGGGAGATATGCAGCTTTCTACGAAGGGGAGATATGCGGTGCGGGCTATGTTCGACCTCTCCTTTTATTCAAAAGGGGAGCCGGTGCCGCTTTCGAGGATTTCCGAGCGGGAGGAGATCTCGCTCCATTACCTTGAGCAGCTTTTCAATAAGCTCAGAAAGAGCGGCGTGGTGGAGTCCGTCCGCGGTCCGTCCGGCGGTTTCAGGCTTTCGAGGAAGCCCTCCGAGATTACCATCGAGGAGATTGTCCGGGTGGTGGAAGGGAGCATAACTCCCGTGAAGTGCATGGACACCAGGGACAAGAAAAAGGTATGCCACCGCGCGGACAAGTGCGTCACATTCATCCTCTGGAAGAGACTGGGCAACCACATCACCGAATACCTCTCTTCCGTCACGCTCCAGGACCTCGTGGACGAGGCCAGGGAGATGATGGAGTCGGGCAAGGTGAGTCACGACTACGTATTTTATATTTAACAAGGCCAGGGTGAGAACAGATGGATGACCACAAGCTGAAGGTTTTCTGCACGGTCGCCGAGACCAAGAGCTTTTCCAAGACCTCGGAGATAATACACCTTACCCAGCCTGCGGTAAGCTTACAGATACAGGCCCTCGAAGAGCTCTACGAGACGAAGCTCTTCGACCGCTCCGGCGGCGCGGTTACCCTTACTCCGGCGGGAGAGCTGCTCTATAAATACGCAAAGGACATCCTGGGGCTGTACGCCTCCGCCCGCAGGGACATAAACGCCATGATCGGGCTGGTGAAAGGGAACCTCTCCATCGGCGCCTCGACGACGGTCGGGAACTACCTCCTGCCGTCCGTGATAGTGAGCTTCAGGAAGAACCACCCGCGCATCTGGACGAACCTCGTCGTCGGCAACACGAAGATAATCGTGGAGAAACTCCTCTCCGGCGAGATAGACTTAGGAATTGTGGAAGGAGACGTGGCGAAGCACAACCTCGTGGTCGAGAAGCTTATCCCCGACGAGATGGTGATTATAATGAACCCCGACCACGACTGGGCGGGGAGGAAGAACATATCCGTCTCGGAGCTCTCCAAGGAGCCGATAATCATGCGTGAAAAAGGCTCCGGAACGAGGCAGATGGTCGAGAAGTTCCTGGAGGAAAACCAGGTCTCGCCGGACAGCCTCAAGGTGTCTCTCGTGCTCGGCTCCACGGAGGCGATAAAGACCGCCGTAGAGGACGGGCTGGGAATCTCCGTCATGTCCGGCTGGGCGGCCAGGAAGGAGCTGCGCGCGGGGCTTCTCGTCGCCAATACCTTCAAGGACGCCCGGTTCGTCCGCTATTTCAGCCTCATCCAGAGGAAGAAGGGGTTCACTTCCCATACGCTGGGCGAATTCCTCGAGTTCCTGCGGATTTACCAGTACGGCAACCCGCTCGGCGGCGCATAAGTCGCCCGTCTCTCACAATCATATTGATTCGGCTGAAAGTTCAGGTATAATACCTTCCCATGAGACTCACAGGCCAACAGATCCGTTTGGTTTCGGAAGACGTCGTGAAAGAGGCCGTCCGGCGGAAGGTCGTCAGGCTCCTCGTGCCGGAGGATGAGGCCTTCGCCCTCGTCGAGAAGGCGATAACCGAAGATTTGATGGTGGAAGACCGCCTAAACGAGGAAGTGAAGGACATCCTGAAGCAGTACGAGCGCGAGATAGAGCAGGGACGCGCGGACTACAAGACCATGTTCGACCTTGTCAAAAAGAAGCTCGTCCGCGAGCGCGGGCTGGTGCTCTGATGAGAATCTCCGAAGACAAGATAGCGCACCTCTCGCACATAGTCTTCGACGCCCTTGTCAAGACAAAGGCCGCGGAAGCCCTGGAAGAAGACGCGAAGGTACGGCGCGAGCTTAAACAGGCTATCGCCAAGTCCCTGAAAGGCGAGGAGGAACTGGAAGAGACCGTCAGGAAAAAAGTCCTCTCCTACTCCCGGAAGGTACAGGAAGGAAGCCAGGAATGGGACATACTCTTCCGGAAGCATTACCAGGAGGAGCTTAAGAAAAAGGGCAGGCTGCCGTAAAATACGAGGTGTCCGCACTTGCCAAGCTTAGCCGGTTCCGGCGGTTTCTTACGTAAAAACTACCTGGCGGTCTTTGTCTTCCTCGCATATGCCGGGGCCGCCACAATCCCTTTCATGGGGCTTGGGTGGGATTCGCCGTTCCTCGTTTTCTGGGCCGCACTGCTTTTAATCATTCTCTCCGTAAGCTTCATAAAACTACTCCAACCCGCCGGGGCTCAGGCAGCCTCTGACCTCAGCTTCGTCATCTCGCTCGTGCTGACGCTCGATTTATTCTCCGTCCTGCTCGGTCCGGAGAACCACTGGCTCCAGCCGATGAACTATGTCCTGATAGCCCTCTGCGCGGTATACTACTCGCTCGGCTTTAATTTCCTGGTCGCAGCTTTCATCTTCGTCCTTCAGCTCTCAAACGCGCTCTCCGCCGGGGCCGCGCCAAAACCCATGGCCGGACTTGCAGTCTTCGGCGCATATCTCCTGGGGACGGCGATTATCCTCGGCAGGCTCTTTCAGTCCGAGCAGAAGAAGAAGGAAAAGGCGATGCTCGCCGTGCGCAGGCTGCACGAGGGCGCGGCCGGCATGGCCGACGGGGCGGACAGGCAGCTTTCGTCCATCTCGCCGCAGGGACGCCTGTCCAATCTCGTGGAAGGCGCGGCGGAGCTCGACATGGTGCTCGAAGAGCTCTTAAGGACAATCAGGGCATCCATCCCCTGCGACAACGCCCTTATTTTCATGCCTACGGAGGATGCCGAAAAGCTCTATCTACGGCTGTATACCGGGGACGCCGGCCTGTCGGAGACCCCTGAAATCGCCATAGGCCAGGGGCTTGTCGGCTGGGTGGCGAAGGAGAAGAAGGCGGTGCTGGTGAAAGAGGGGGCGCACGGCCTCGGATACTTAAGCGACGAGCGGGATGCCGGCGCATTCCTGGCCGCGCCGATAATGAACGGAGGATTCCTTGAGGGCGTCATCGCGCTCGACGGCGCCGCAGAGACGTTTGCGGAAAAGGACAGGGAAAGCCTTGCCGGGTTTGCGTCCCTCGCCCTTCACATCCTGAAAAACGCAAGGGCGTACCGACGGGTGGACATGTCGGCGAAGGAGTCCGAGGCCCTGCACCGGATAAGCGCGGAGTTGTCTTCGAGCCTCGACCTGAAGACCATACTTGAGAAGCTTGCGACGCTCTCGCGAGAGATAATAGCCTACGACTACCTGACAATCTCGCTCGTCGAGGGGACGGATTTTGCCGTCTTCAGGACGCTCAAGGGCTACGACGGGCTCAAGGTCCCGGAGGAGCCCGTGCCTCTCGCAAAGAGCCTGCTTGGGTGGATAGTCGAAACCCGGCAGGAGCTCTTCTTCACCGACCTCGACCAGCGGGCCCAGAAGCTCCCGGTATTCCCGAACGGCCTTCTCAAGACCGACTTCCGCTCGTTTCTCGGCATACCCTTCCTAAGCCGCGACTCCTGCCTTGGCGTCTTCACGATTGCCATGCGTGCGCCCGGCGCGATAACGCAATGCCAGCACAATACGCTTTCCGTCATCGCAAACCAGGTGGCCGTCAACATTGCCAACGCCAACCTCCATCACCTGATGAAGAAGATGGCGACGACCGACGGGCTTACGGGGCTTACGAACCACAGGACTTTCCAGGAAAAGGCCGACCTGGAGTTCGACAGGGCCCTGAGATACCCGGAGCCTATCGCGATACTACTATTCGACATCGACCACTTCAAAAAAATAAACGACACCTACGGCCATCCGGTCGGGGACGCAGTGCTGAGGAAGATTGCGGCACTCCTCAGGGATACGGTGCGGACGGTGGACATTGCGGCCCGTTACGGCGGCGAAGAATTCGTGGCTCTCCTCATAAACACTGATATAAAGGGCGCGTCCCTGATGGCCGAGAGAATACGCGCAGACATCGAGAAGAGCCGGTTCGTCCTGGACGGCACGAGAATACCCGTAACCGTGAGCGTCGGTTACGCCGTCTTCCCCGAAGACGCGAAGGATAAGGGCGGACTCATAGAGAAGGCCGACCAGTCCCTCTACGCCGCGAAGAACGGCGGCAGGAACCAGTGCCGTTCCTACCGTGAACTGACCGGGGCGGCGTCTCCTTCGCGTTAGTCTGTCATTCTGAGGCGTCAGCCGAAGAATCCACAGTAGGTTTTTGAATGTATTTCTGAAAAGTCAACTTTGGATTCTTCGCTTCGCTCAGAATGACATCTTGCGCTTGACGCCCATCTCTTTGTCATATAACATCTAATGATGACCCCCGGATTGCTGCACAAATTCTTCAACCCCTCCTCCGTGGCCGTGATAGGCGCATCGAGAGACGCGGCGAAGGTCGGCCACAGTATCCTCGGCAACCTCAAGCACAACGGCTACCCGGGAAAGCTCTATCCAGTCAACCCGAACGCCAGAATAATACTCGGCCTTAAAACATACCCGGACGTCTTAAGCATCCGCGAGGCCGTAGACCTCGCCGTAATCGCGGTGCCCGCCAGGTTCGTCCTGGACTCCGTCCGTGAGTGCGCCGGTAAGGGTATCAAGGCCGCGATTGTCATCACCGCCGGCTTCAAGGAGACGGGAGAGGAAGGGCATATCCTTGAGCGGCAGGTTCTCGAAGCCGCCGCAGCCGGAGGCGTCCGCATACTCGGGCCGAACTGCCTTGGGTTAATCAACACGACAAACGGCCTGAACGCCTCCTTCGCGCCGCTTATGCCAAGGAAAGGGAGCATCGCGTTTTTTTCGCAGTCCGGCGCGCTCTGCACGGCAATACTCGACTGGTCTTTGGTGCGCGGCGTGGGGTTCTCCAAGTTCGTCTCGCTCGGCAACAAGTCCGACATAAGCGAACTGGACCTGCTGGAATACCTTGCGGACGACCGTGAGACGCGCGTCATCCTGGGCTATATCGAGGGAATGGCAAATGGCCGCAAGTTCATGGAGAAGGCGGCGGAGGCGGTGCAGAAAAAACCGCTCGTGGTAATGAAGGGCGGCGGCACCGCCGCCGGAGCAAGGGCCGCGTCTTCTCATACCGGATCGCTCGCAGGCTCGGAGAAGGCCTTCGACGCGGCCTTCAGGCAGACCGGTGTCCTGCGCGCGCATACGATAGAGGACCTGTTCAACTTCGCGCTTGCGTTTGCCGATAACCCGATCCCGGAAGGGCCGGGGCTGTGCATCGTGACAAACGCGGGCGGCCCCGGCATAATCGCGGCGGACGCATGCGAGCGCTCTACGGCGAGGATGGCGGAGCTCTCGTCCGGCACGGTCTCTTCGCTTCGCAAGAGCCTCCCGCCGACGGCTGGATTTTATAACCCT
>JAJYGS010000075.1 GCA_021785055.1 Nitrospirota bacterium
GTTCAACATAAGGGTTAACGCCCTGAATATACCCAAGTATATGGAATATCTCCCGAAACAATACAAGCTCAGGATAACCTCCGGGACATTGAGCGCAGACGGGGCGATTTCATTTGTCAGTCCCGGAAACGGGACAATCCCGCGCCTTTTATATCAGGGGAATATCTCGCTCGACGGGCTGAAGGTGGACAACCCGGACGGGTCGAATATTGCGACGCTTTCCCATGCCGGGGTAACTGTGCAGGAGGCGGAACCCCTTGCCGGGGAGTATAAAATATCGGGCGTGACAATCGACAGACCCGGCCTGAACCTTGTGCGCGAGGCGGACGGGAAATATAATATCCTCAAACTTATAGGCCAGGGAGCGAAAACGCCGCCGAAACCGCATGCGGGGAAAGGCAAAAAAATACGGATCGAACTGCGGGATTTCTCGCTCTCCGGCGGCAGGGTCAATTTTACCGACATGTCTGTTCCGGGGCATTTCAGGGCGGCGGTAAAAGACGCCTCCCTGCACATCGCGGGGCTTGATTACGGCGGGCCGCCAAAGCCGGCGGGCTTTAAAATCGCCGCAAAGACGGAGACGGGGGAGTCGCTGGCCGTGGAAGGGAATATCGTCCCTAGGCCTGTCAAGGTGGACGGCAGGCTCGCCCTCGCAGGGATAAAAATAGGCCGGTATTCGCCGTATTACGCGCAGACGGCGAACTTCTCCGCGAAAGGGACCGCGGACGTATCTGCCAGGTTTTCATATGGCGGCGGCATGACTGTCTCGGAGGGCTCGCTCCTTGTAAAAGACCTGAAGCTTGCCAGGCCCGAAGGGACCTTCACGACAGTCAACAGGTTTTCTGTCAACGGTTTTTCGGCGGATCTGGAGAAGAAAACGGCTGTCGTGGACAAGGTGGAATCGAGCGGCGCCGTTATTTCCGTCCTGCGCGGGAAAAACGGGACGTTCAATCTTACGACACTCTTCAAAAAAACGAAGTCCGCGCCTCCGGCCGGCCACCTGCCTGCCGGCCCCGTGAAGCCCTGGCAGGTTCTGATTAAGAACCTGCTTCTTGGCGGCTACCGCGTAGACCTTACGGATGAGACGACAGCCCCGCCGGTAAAGATGACCTGGAGCGGCATAAGGCTTTCCGCACATAACATAGGCACGCTAAAGGGGACAAAGGCGGGGTTCAAAATCGCGCTTGTCATAGGGCGGCGGGGGCGGTTAAACGCGTCCGGGAGCATAGTCCCGGCGCCGTTTTCCGCGAGAGTGGCGTTTCGGATGAAAAACGCGCCGATTCAACCGGTTACGCCGTATATGCACGGCAGAGTGAATATGGACGTCACCTCCGGCGCGATCTCGGGGAATGGAAATATTTCAATGAGTTACACGAAAAAGAACGGCTTTTCCGCCGGGTACGCGGGCGACGCCTCGGTTGGGGATTTCAACGCCGTGGACAGGGCGGACAACCACCGGCTCATGGCATGGAAGTCCTTGTCTTTCAAGGGGTTGCAATCCGGAGTAAACCCGTGGATTAGTAAGATAGACACCGTTTCCCTGACCGGTTTTTACTCCCGCATAGCGATACTGCCCGACGGAAAAACGAATCTCCAGGGGATGGTAATCGCGCAAAAAGGCGCCCCGGCTATCCCGTCGGCGGGCCGGAAAAAGACCCCGTACATCCCCGTAAAACCGGAGGAGAGGCCGTTTTCCGTGAACACCTTCAAGATGAGCGACGGATTGATAAGCTTCTCGGACGACCACATAAAACCGCATTACAAAATGAAAATCGCAGACATAAACGGCAGCGTCTCAGGGCTTTCGTCGAACCCGAACAATACGGCTGTCCTGGACATAAAGACCAAAATAAACGGTGTCGCGCCTGCGGAGATTAGCGGGAAGATAAAACCGCTCCCAAAAGAAATTTACGCAGATATCGCAATTCGGCTTCGCGGCATGGAACTCCCGCCGACATCGCCGTATTCCCGGAAGTTCATAGGCTACGACATTGTAAACGGAAAGCTGTCGCTTGACCTCCATTACCTGATTGAGAAGGACACGCTCAAGGCGAAGAACGATATAAAGCTGGACCAGTTCGATCTGTCGGAAAAACCCGAGAACCCGAAGGCCGCAAAGCTCCCCGTGAAGCTCGCCATAGCGCTCCTGAAGGACAGAAACAACTTGATAGATCTCGACGTGCCCGTATCGGGAAACCTCAAAGACCCGAAGTTCAGTCTTGGAGGGGTCATTTGGGTCGCTATCAAGAACACAATACTCAAACTGGCTACAGAGCCGTTCGCGCTTATCGGCAGGCTGTTCGGCGGCGGTGCGGAGCTCGGCTATATAAACTTCAATCCCGGCCTGGCTGCCCTCGGCCCCGGCGACATGAAGAAGCTCGACATAATCGCAAAGGCGTTGCACGACAGGCCGAAGCTCAAGCTTACGATGACGGGCCGGATAGACAAGGCGGGAGACCAGGCCGGGCTTCGCCAGGTCGTGTTCATGAGAAAGCTGAAGGCGCAGAAATACAAGGATATGGGCAAAAAAGAGCGGCCCTCGAAACTCGACGACGTGGTTATAAAGCCCGACGAGTATAATAAATACTTGAAGAAGGCCTACAAGGCGGAGAAGTTCAAAAAGCCTACGAACTTCCTGGGGCTTGACAAGAGCCTGCCGCCGCCGCAGATGGAAAAGCTGATGATGGAGTACATAGACATAAACCGGGAGGATTTGAGGCGGCTGTCGGCAGAACGCGCCGGGGCCGTCCGGGATTATCTTATGACTACCGGGAAGGTTGCCCCCGAAAGGCTCTTCGTTACCCGTCCCGAACATATCGCGGCGAAGGAGAAAAAAGGGGAAAAGGCGTCCAGGGTGGACTTCAGCCTGGAGTAAAATTTTCAGACAGGTCGCATTAATAGGGGGATGAAAAGGTCTGTCATCCCGAGCGGAGCCGAAGGGGTCGGGACGACAGGTAACATCCCTGGATTCCCGATAGAACCATTCGGGAATGACGGGTTATGGGGCGCGTCCTAACCGCCGGGCGCAATTTACTTGCGCCCGGCGGTTGGTTTGTCGTTCTGAGGCGCAGCCGAAGAATCCGCATTTAAACTACTCAGTCGGCGTGCACAGTATCTCCACGGCGTAACGGTTTTTCGCCCTGCCTTCCGCCGTAGTATTGCTGTGTATCGGGCGGCTCTCCCCGAAGCCCACGGTCTTTAGCCTGTCGGCGGAGATGCCGTATCCCCTGACCAGCCTGTCCTTAACGGCCTTTGCCCTTTCGAGAGAGAGCTTCCGGTTGAACCTGCCCGGCCCGGTGTTGTCCGTATAGCCTTCGATAGTCCCGTTTATCTCCGGGTGCTCCTTCATGTAATCGGCCACCCTCTTTATCTCCGGCGCGTATTCGGATTTAAACTTCGCGCTGCCCTTATCGAACATAACCTTCAGACCCACGCAGGTCTGTTTTAGCTTCGGCTCCGCCATCTCTTTGCCGTTGGAGCAGAATACCCGCACCGCGCGGCGGTTATACGCCCTGCCAGTGTTCGTGAGGTTCGTGGCTATCGGGTTGGATTTCCCCATGCCTTCGATTTCAAGCCTGTCCGCGCCGATATGGAAATGCTTCACGAGATAGTCCTTTACGGCCTGCGCGCGCCGGTCGGTTAGCTTCTTGTTGTATTCCTCCGAGCCGACTGCGTCCGCATAGGCCTGGATTGTCGCGTGGGCGTCGGGGTTCGCATGCATGAAATCGGCGACGCGCTTGAGTTCGCTATGATATTTCGGCTTGATGTTCGCCTTGTTGAATGCGAAATGCACCTTGAGGTTAAGGCAGGTTACGCCCTTGATTTTTTCGGGGGCGGGAACGGCCGCTTCCCTTTGCGGAGCAGGCGCGGGCGCGGCGGGAACGACGGCAGCAGCTTTCCTTGCGCGTGCCGTCGGCCCGCCGAAATAATACGTTACGCCGAAGGTGGTGAGGAGATTGCTCGTGGTGTGGTTGAACGTGAAGATATAGCGCGAATCCACGCGGGCCGAGAGGTTATCCATAATAAAATACTCGACCCCGCCGCCGCCGTCAACGAGGAAACGGGTCTCGGAGCCTTCGTAGGAGGCGAACCCAAGGCCCGTCCCCACGTAAGGTTCCAGTCTTTTTCCGGGTCGCCAGTGGTACAGGCCGTCGAACCTGAACATGTGTATGTCCGTGTCGCCGTCGCCTCTCGCGCCGCTTTTCTTGTCCGGGTTCATCTTGTCGAAGGTGAACTCGACGCCGACGTCCTCGTTGAACGAATACCCGGCCCCGATTCCCCAGTCGAAGGAGTGCGCGTCGTACGGCTCGCTGCCCTCCGTCCAGAACCACCCAAGGTGCGGAAACACCGAGACGGCCCCCGTCCTCGCCGGAGCCGCCGCCGCGCAGTTCGCGATAATAAAAGTCGCCGATATTGCCGCAAGTCCGGCAAGAAGCATTCTTCTCATTGTTCCCTCCTGGATTAAAATAAAAAAGGACAGCCCCCGTCTTTTGGAACATGGAGCTATCCTTAACATGAAACCTTTGAAAATTAATATACCATCCGGGCGGGAGACTGTAAAGTCGGGGCTTAAGCGGTCTTTTCGGGTTCTTTAAGCTCCGAGGTGCACTGCGGGCAGCGGATCGCCTTTACGGGAATAGTGGAGCAGCAGTAGGAGCAGATTTTGGTTGCGGGGCCTGCCGGCTCCAGGTCAAGAACCTGCTTTTCGAACCTGTTAATGGACCTGACCAGGATGAAAACAGCCGCCGCGACTATCAGAAAACTTATGATGTCGTTGAAGAAGACTCCGTAGTTTATCGTTACGGCTCCCGCCGCCTTCGCAGCCGCAAGCGTCGGGTAAGGCGGGGGCGTCTTTCCGCCCCGGATGACCAGGAAGAGGTTGGAGAAATCCACGTTCCCGATAAGCACGCCGATAGGCGGCATGATTACGTCGGCTACCAGCGAGCGCACAATAGTGCCGAACGCGCCGCCGACGATTATGCCGACCGCCATGTCTATTACGTTTCCCCGCAGGGCGAACTGCTTGAATTCCTTAAGCATGTTCTTAATTAATAACATTTAACGAGGCGAAAGTCCAGCCTTCTCCTTTGAGATTGACAATACCCCTTTTCATGGAATATTATAACTCTTATGAAAAAGCTTCTCTGGCCCTTGCTGGCCGCACTGCTTTTTGCCGGATGCGCGACAACCGGCGCGAAGACAGTAACAAGGAATATTGTGCCCGCTCCGGACGGCCAGGTCGCCGTGTTCGGGAGGGTGGAGCTCCTGAATACCGTCAACGGAATATCCATGCCCACGGATAATCTGAAATCCGAAGTATACTTAAGAAACGACAGCGCAGACAAGACCTACGAAATATCCACCATAGACTCAGGCGACTTCGGCGTCTACCTGCCGCCCGGGACGTACAGGGCGGTGGAGATAAAGACCCAGGGCTACAAGTTCGTAACCGACCTCAAGCTGACCGTGCCTTCCGATCATCGCGCGGCATATACGGGGACGATAATGCTGGACGGAGAACCGGACGGCGTAATACCGGGCACCATTAACGGCACGCTTGCCCACGATGCGAAGAGGTTTTTTTTCGGCGCTGTCGATACATGGTTTGTCTACCAGGTCAGGGACAACCAGGACGGGTTCGAGGCGAGGCTTAAGAAGGCCGCGCCAAAGGCGGAGGTGAGGTTCGCCAAGGCGCTTTTCACGCCGTCGGGCGGCGTCGCCGCAGGATATTATCCCAATATGCTGAGCAGACCGGAGGACATGGTAAGCACCCTGAAGGCCGGCTCGGACATGATAGAAGACATCGCCGGCGGTGTCGTCGTTTCTCTGCCGTATTACTTAAACCCGCTGATTTTCATTACCCTGCCTCTGTAAAATACCCGGAGCGTTCGCGCATGGAATACAGGGAAGAAAAGGATTCCTTGGGCATAGTGAAGGTGCCGAAGGATGCCTACTGGGGTGTTCAGACCCGGCGAGCGGTCGAAAATTTCCCCGTCTCAGGGCTTCACGCCCATACGAAACTCATCTGGGCAAGCGCAGTTATAAAGAAGGCCGCGGCCCAGGCCAACGGAAAGCTCGGAAAACTGGGCGGCGCGCTCTCCGATAAAATCGTCCAGGCGGCGGACGAGGTCATCGGAGGGAAGTTCGACTCCCAGTTCGTGGTGGACGTCTACCAGGCCGGGGCGGGCACCTCGCACAACATGAACGTAAACGAGGTCATAGCGAACCGGGCGCTGGAGCTGATGGGCCGGGAAAAGGGTGATTATAAATCCTGCAGCCCGAACGACCACGTGAACATGTCCCAGTCCACGAACGACGTCTTCCCCGCCGCCATGCGCATCGCGGCGATCGCCGCTTTTAAGGACCTCTCGGACGAGCTTCGTGGGTTGTCAATTTCGTTATCGAGAAAATCCGCAGAGTTCGACCATGTCCTGAAATCCGCCCGGACGCACCTCCAGGACGCCGTGCCCATCCGCCTTGGCCAGGAGTTCTCCGGCTACGCCACAGCAGTGGAAAGAGGCGTCGAAAGGCTCGCAGACGCGGCAAAGGAACTCGGCGAGCTTGGGCTCGGCGGAAGCGCCGCGGGCACGGGCATCAACACGCACAAAGACTATGCGCCGCTCGTCGTGGAATATATAAAAGAGATAACGGGATTCGACGTAAGGCCGTCCCCGAATCTCTTCTACTCCATGCAGAGCCAGGGCGCCGTCCTCATGGCCTCCGGGGCGCTCAGGAATATCGCTTCCGACTTAATCCGCATCGCCAACGACCTGAGGCTTCTCTCCTCCGGCCCCATGACGGGCCTTGCCGAGATTACCCTTCCCGCCGTCCAGCCCGGCTCGTCCATAATGCCGGGTAAGGTGAACCCTGTCATGGCCGAGATGCTGGCCATGGTCTGCTTTCAGGTCTGCGGCAATGATCGGGCCATAGAGTTGGCGGCGCAGGCGGGCCAGCTTGAGCTTAACGTCATGATGCCGGTCATGGCGCACAACCTGCTTATGAGTGCGGAGATTCTGAAAAACGCCGTCGGGGTATTCCGCGAAAGGTGCGTGGACGGCATAACGGCGAACGAGGAGAGGTGCCGGCAGTATGTAAATAAAAGCCTCGGCATCGCCACGGCGCTGAACCAGTATATCGGGTATCTGAAAGCCGCCGAGGTCGCAAAGGAAGCGCTTAAAACCGGCAAATCCGTCGCCGAGGTTACAAGAGAGAAAGGCTACCTCTCCGAAGAGGAGTTTAAAAAAGTCTTCGACCCGATGCGGCTTACGGAGCCGAGCTAAATTAGCCCCAGTTCCTTCCCCGCCTTTTTTAGCTTACCCGCCGCGAAATCCAAATCTCCCTTAGAGTGCGACGCGGACACCATGCAGCGTATCCTGGCCGCTCCCTTAGGGACTGTAGGATAGGCTATCGCCTGGGCGAATACCTCTTCCGCAAAGAGCATCGAGGACAGTTTTTTTGCCTTCTCCGCGTCTCCGACGATTATCGGCGTGATGGGCGTCTCGGTGCGTCCGGTATCGTATCCAAGGGCGCGCGCCTTTTCCCGGAAGTAAAGGGCGTTCTCCCAGAGCTTCCTGACCAGGCAGTCGTCGGACTCCAGTATCTTTACGGCGGCGATGCACGCCGCGGTATCCGCCGCGGTAGTCGCGGACGAGAAGAGAAAAGGCCGCGCCCTCTGGCGCAGATAATCAATCAGGACAGCGCTGCCCGCGACATATCCGCCGACGACTCCGAAGGCCTTGGAAAGCGTCCCGATTTCGATGTCTATTTTTCCGTGAAGCTCGAAGTGGTCTACAATCCCCCGGCCCGCCTGCCCAAGCACGCCCTCGCCGTGCGCGTCGTCCACCATTACCATCGCGCCGAACTTATCCGCCGCGTCGGCGATTTCCTTAAGCGGGGCGATGTCGCCGTCCATACTGAAAACGCCGTCCGTTATAACCAGCTTCTTTTTCTTAGACGATGCCTTTAGCTTGGATTTCAGGTCGGATACGTCCGCATGGGCGTAGCGTGTTACGTGCGCCTTTGAAAGGCGTATGCCGTCGATTATGCTGGCGTGGTTCAGCTCGTCGGAGAATATCTCGTCGTCCTGGCCCATCAATGCCTGTATAACGCCAAGGTTCGCCATGAAGCCGGACTGTAGAGCAAGCGCCGCCTCCACGCCTTTGAAATGCGCAATGGCCTCCTCAAGCTCTCTGTGCAGCGTCAGCGTTCCCGCAATCGAGCGCACCGCCGCTGGACCCGCGCCGTATCTCTCAAGCGCCTCCTTCGCGGCGTCAACAAGCCGCCTGTCGTCCGCAAGGGCAAGGTAGTTGTTCGAGCAGAGGTTCAAGACCCGCCGCCCGTCCGCCATTATCCACGCCCTCTGCGCCGAGCCTATCTCGCGGACGGTGTTATAAAGCCCGGCGGCCTTCATGGATTCGAGTTCCTGTCTTATAAACTGTAATTTATCCATTATCCCCCGTTTATCCTGAACAGCACCTTGCCGCATCTGCCCGATTCCATCAGCTCGAACCCCTTCTGAAAATCCGCGAGTGGAAGCTCGTGGGTAATCAGCTTCGATATGTCGAGCCGCCTCGACGACAGAAGTCTGCTCAACGTCTGCCAGGTGGAAAATATCCTGCGCCCGGTTATGCCGTATATCCTGAGCTTCTTGAATATCACCGTCTCCGTAAGGGCAATCTGCGCTTCGCCCCGGAAGATCCCCAGGAGCGACACCCGTCCGCCCGGCGTCACCAAGGGCAGGGAATCCCGCAGGGCGCTTTTACTGCCGGATACCTCGAGCAGGACGTCCACTCCGTCCCCCGCCGTCGCCGTAAGCACCGGCCCCTTGATGGGCGCGACCTTCGGGTTCAGAACTATGTCCGCCCCAAGCCCTTCCGCAAGCGAAAGCCGGTATTCGTTCGGGTCGGACACGATAATCCTGGCCGCCCCGCACGCGCGCGCAAGGGCGGCGCACATAAGCCCTATCGGCCCCGCGCCCGTTATGAGTATTCTTTTGCCCGCCACGTCCTCCGCAAAGAGGGTATCGACGGCGTTCCCCAGAGGCTCCTGAAGCGTCGCTATCTGGTCGGGGATGTCGGGGTGGTTCACCCAGATATTCCTTTCCGGGATTGCCGCATACTGCGCGAATGAGCCGTCCCTGTCCACGCCCATTATTTTCAGTTCGCGGCATATCTCCGGCCTTCCGGTGCGGCACTGAAGACACCTGCCGCAGAAGATGTGCGACTCAGCCGACACCCGCGTGCCGGGTCTCATGCCGCTCGTTCCCGGCCCGTTCTCGACTATCTCCCCGGCGAACTCGTGCCCGACGATTACCGGCGGCTTCATGCGGCCCGCCGCCCACGGCGCCCAGTTGTAAATAAGCGAGTCCGTCCCGCAGATGGAGGCGTAATTTATTTTTACGAGAACCTGGCCCTGGCCCGGCTCAGGCGCCGGTATTTCTTTGAGCGCAAGGCCGGGGGCCGGAGTCTCTTTTATTACCGCAAGCATAATGGTTTCATTTCCTTATGAGGGTTGCACGCTGACTTATGCCGGTCTTATCTCCGTTACGTATTCCACTTCAAGCTGCATCCAGCCCAGCTCTCCCTGGAGAAATATCTCCGTTTCCGTTACCTCTATGAGTTTTCCCCTGTAGCTTATGCCGTTCGCCATTGCAATGACCTCGTGCCCGACAAGACCGGCTAGAGAATCGCTGAACATAGGTATCAACCCCCCCCGTATTTAATATACGTCGCTTATGTCCAGCTCCCGCATGGCGTCGTAACCAAGCGGGGAGCCGACCTTCCTGGCCTGCACCATGACCTTCGTCCCCGGCGCTTCCCTTGCCGGGAGCACGACGACATTCATCGGGCCGTATCCGCCGAGCGGCGTCCAGCCGTCCTTCGCGTTTACGAAGAACCGGTACTCGTACCTGCGGCCAAGCCCCGCCACAGGCTCTGCGCTCACCCTGATGGGGGATTTCGGGTCTCCCGGCTCGAAACGCTTCGCCTTGAGCTCCACGCACCGAAGCAGACACACGGGCTCTTTCTTCAGGCGCATGGGCGTCCCGGGGTCGAAAAACTCTCCGAACGGCCTGTCCAGGGACTGCCAGCCCTCCACCCTGATTACCATGAACTGGTGCGGCGCCGGGCTGACGACTGTCGGCAGGCCGGTTTCAGGCAGGCCGGACGCCGAACCGGTCGCCGGTTGGCCGGCCTCGCCCGCAGGCTGGACAGCGCCCGCGATTATGAGGTCTCCGCCAGGCTCAAGGGCGACGGACGAGGCGAAGCCTTCCTTCCCGAAGCTGTAAGTCCTTGAGGATAGCAGCTTTCCGTTTTTGTCGTAGACGAGCAGGAGCCAGTCTCCGCCCTGGTTGTCCTTGAAAGTCCTGCCGACGACGTATATCCGTCCTTCGTGGTCCACGGCCACGGCGTCGCCCCTGTTATTATACTCCGAGCCGGTGAAATCCGAAGCCCAGAGAAGCCGCCCCCTGGGGCTGTATTTCAGCGTCAGGGCTGTCCGAGGCAGGTCGGGCCCGTCCGCGCTCGTCTCACCGGTGACGATGATATTGCCGTCGTCGTCCGAGGCGATTCCGTATGCCTTTACGCCGTCTTGCTGCGGCTTGAAATCGTCCTGCCATAGAATCCTGCCGTCCTCCGGGTTGTAACGCAGCGTCATTATGCCGTCCTGCCCCGTCCCCAAGTCCTTGTACCAGCCGGTTACCAGGACGTCTCCGTCCGGGTTGAGGGCTATCCCTGTGGCCTGGGCGGGCGTGCGCACGTCCTCGAAGTCCTCCCAGGCAATCTCTCCGTGTTTGTCGAACCGGACGGTATAATAGAGCGGATAGCTCCCGGAGGAGTTCATGGCGAAGCCGGTTACGAAAATATTCCCGTAGTTGTCCGCGACGATGCCTGAGGGCCTGTTGTTGTTCAGCCTTCCGGAGGCATGGGCCTCCATGAGAATGTCCCCGCCCGTGGAGTATTTTATGACCCTGTAATCCGTGTAATACGAGCGGGAATAGGTGTTTGTGGGGTTGTCGAGGTTATTGCTCGCGCCGGCTACTAATATGTTCCTGTTTTCGTCGAAGGCGACGGCCTTCCCGACATCGTTCCAGGAGCGGTCGTAGCGTCTCGTCCAGAGCATATTGCCGTTCGGACCGTACAGGGCGGTCAGGTAATCGAAATTGCCCGCAGGCTCGCTCGCGAACCCGGAGGCGGCGACAACCCCTCCCGGCCCCACGGCTACGGAATTTGCCTGGTCTCTGTCCCGCCCCGGGTTTGTGGAATAGGCCGCCTGCCACAGGACGTCTCCGGGGGCGGCATTGGCGTACCACGGCCAGGCGCATAGAACGGTTAAAGACAGCAGGACAAGAATGATTTTCATATTCCTCTGTATTTCTCAATATATCCTTAAAAAGATTCCAAGTCAACCTGTCAACCCATGGAATTTTCTTTATTTTCGGGGACGGTTGTGGTAAATATTTACGAATGAAGCTAAACCGCGACTGCCGTTATTTCCTGGGCCACATACCCTGCCGCCCGCACAAAAAGCACGGCGTGCACTGCGAAGGATGCCGGTATTACGACCCTGCCGATTTCAACATACTCATTATCAAACTCGGCGCGATAGGCGACGTCATAAGGACTACTCCGCTTCTGCACAGGCTTAAGGTCGAGTATCCCCGCGCCTTTATCACGTGGCTTACGTATTCGCCGGAAGTCCTGCCGGGCGCGGTTGACAGGAAGATGGGCTTTACGCTCCAGAATATCCTTTCGGTTCTCCCGCAGGAGTTCGACCTCCTGATAAATCTCGACAAGGACCTTGAGGCCGTGGGCCTGGCCAATCAGATTAAGGCGAAAGCGAAAAAAGGATTCGTTATGGCGGACGGAAAATGCATAAACGCCGACGAGGCCGCCTACGACAAGCTCCTTACCGGGCTCTGGGACGACGTAAACAAGGCCAACACAAAGAGCTACCCGGAGGAGATATTCGAGATCTGCGGGTATAGGTTCCAGGGCGAGAAATATATCCTGGAGCTGCCGGAGAAGAGGCCGGATTTCGACATACCGCAGGGCGCGCGGGTGGTAGGGCTGAATACCGGATGCGGGGGAAGGTGGGTCACGAGGCTCTGGAGGGACGAGAGGTGGGCCCAGCTTGCAGGAAAGCTTCAAAAGGCCGGATACTTTCCGCTTTTCTTGGGCGGCGCGCAGGAGCACGTCAAAAATCTCCGCCTCTCGAAAGAGTCAGGCGGGGCCTATCTCGGATATTTTCCCTTAAGCGACTTCTTCTGTCTCGTGGACAGGTGCGAGCTTATGGTTACCGCCGTCACGATGGGCATGCACATTGCAATCGGCCTGAACAAAAAGCTCGTGCTTTTCAACAACATCTTCAATTCCCACGAGTTCGAGATGTACGGCCTGGGAGAGATCATCTCGCCGGGAATGGAATGCGAGGGCTGCTTCAAACAGAGCTGCGCCGAGCAGTGCATGGACAGGATTACGGTCGAAGACGCCTTTAAAGCCGTGCGGCGGCTTCTGAAATGAAAATCCTCATCATCGGCCCGGCGCACCCGTTGCGCGGCGGGATAGCCCAGTTCCTGGCGCTTTTGCACGACACGCTCAAGAAGCGCGGGCACGATGTAATTTTCCACCGCTTCATCCGCCAGTATCCGAAGTTCCTCTTCCCCGGCAAGACGCAGGACGATGAAAGCAAATCTCCCGTGGAGGTAAAGTCGGCTCCGCTCTTCCATCCGTTCAACCCCTTCAACTGGATACCCGAAGGCATAAGGATTGCAAAAGAGAAGCCGGACCTGATAATCCTGAAGTGGTGGATGCCCTTTTTCGGGCCGTCGTATTTCGCGGTGTTGCTCGTTGCGAAACTTCTCTGCCGGACAAATGTAATGCTTGTCGTGGACAACGCCATCCCGCACGAGAAGCGCCCCGGAGACATGCTTTTCACGAAGCTCGTGTTTTCGCTTACGGATTATTTCATCGTCATGTCGAATGCCGTAAGAGACGACCTGCTGAAAATAAAGCCGAAGGCGAAATTTACCCTGACGCCGCACCCGCTCTATGAGGTCTTCGGACGCCCGAAGGGCGGCGAGGAAGCAAGGCGCGCCCTTGGCGTATCCGGGCCGGTGATACTCTTCTTCGGCTTTGTCCGCGAGTACAAGGGACTGCACGTACTGCTCGACGCCATGCCAAAGATACTGAAGAAAACCCCCCTGACGCTTGTCGTCGCGGGCGAGTTCTACGAGGACAAGGATGCCTACGCGGAGCAGATAGAACGGCTGGGGATAGGAGAAAGCGTCAAGTTAATCGACAAGTATATATCGAACGAAGCGGTATCCGATTACTTCTCCGCGGCGGACGCGCTCGTGCTGCCGTATCTCTCCGCCACGCAAAGCGGCATAACCCAGATAGCCTTCGCCTTCGACCTCCCGGTAATCGCAACGAAAGTCGGCGGCCTGCCGGAGGTTGTAATCGACGGGGAGACCGGTTATCTCGTGCCGCCGGACGACCCGGAAACACTCGCCGAGGCGGTGATAAAGTATTTTCAGGCGGACGGTTCAAAAAAATTCCGAGAGAACGTGTGCCGGGCAAAGGTCAGGTTCTCCTGGGGCGCGTTCGCCGAGGCCGTAGAGAGACTGGCCGGGCCGGGCTGATGCAGTGGCTCGATCCATCTAACCCGCGCGGGCGCAATAAATCGCACCCCTGCACGAACACGAATCACGAACGCGAATCACGTATGCCTCCCCTTGTTTACATAATCGTCCTGAATTATAACCGCAGGGACGATACCCTCGAATGCCTCGAATCGCTCTTCCGCATTGATTATCCGAACTACATAGTCCTTGTCGTAGATAACGCCTCTTCGGACGGGACAGCCGAAGCCGTGCGCAAGGCGTATCCCGATGCGGAGGTGCTGGAAAACGAAAAGAACCTCATGTATGCCGGGGGGAACAACGAGGGCATAAAACTCGCGCTCGCAAAGGGCGCGGAGTGGGTACTGCTTCTGAATAACGACACGGTGGTTGACAAACGCCTTCTCCCGGAGATGCTGAAAGCCGCCGACAAGCGCCCGGATGCGGGAGTAATCGGCCCGATGATTTATTATTATTCCTCAAAGGGGGTCGCAGCCGAATCAGGTCAACAGCCCGAAGCCGGTCTGCCGGCCATCTGGTATGCCGGCGGGATTGTGAAGCTCTGGATGGGTCTGACGGCGCACAGGGGCCTGCGTGAAGAGGATACCGGGCGCTACGGCAGGACGGAAGAGACGGATTACGTAACCGGCTGCGCGATGCTTATATCCCGCGCCTGCCTTGAGAAGGTAGGACTGCTCGACACCTCTTACGGGATGTATGCAGAGGACGCGGATTTCTCCCTGAGGGCAAGGCGGGCCGGTTTCGGGCTTGTTTTCGCGCCGGGGGGGAAGGTATGGCACAAAATATCCATGAGCACGGGAGGGGAATTCAGCCTGCTTAAGACGCGGCTCAAGATAAAGTCGAACCTGCGGCTTTTCGTGCGTTTCGCCAAGCCCTGGCACTGGCTCACGATGCCGGTCTTCGTCCTGGGCCGGGGGATTAATTTCGTTGCAAGAAGATACGTAATGAGACATTGACAATATCTGCCGGTTTAGAAGATTAATCCGCCCCGCTTTCTTTTGGTTACTTTTCTTTCCCGCGAAAGAAAAGTAACTTGACCCCGAATCCCGCATATGTTTTAATAAAAGACTGCGAAAATCTTGGAGTTTGATAGAGTTATGGACGATTTCATATACCGGGGCCGGGCGGGAGAAGGTCTTGAAAATACCGGAAACGACGCTGGTGCGAGACAGCCTGTTGTCCGAGGCCGGTCTACCGGCTCTGCCGGCGAGGAGCTTTTCTGCGAAGGGGTTCCGCTTTCAAGGATTGCCCGCGAGGTCGGCACACCGGTCTACGTTTACAGCTATAATACCCTCACGCGGCACTTCAAGGTCTTCGACGAGGCCTTCGACGGCATACCGCACGTCATATGCTTTGCCATGAAGGCGAACTCCAACATCGCGGTGGTAAAGGCATTTTCTGCCCTGGGCGGCGGGGCGGACGTAGTATCCGGAGGCGAGCTTTTCCGCGCGCTCAAGGCCGGGGTGGAGCCGTCAAAGATCGTCTACGCCGGGGTCGGAAAGACCGAAAGAGAGATAGAGGCCGCACTCACAGCCGGGATACTGATGTTCAACATAGAGTCCCAGGAAGAGCTCCTGGCCATAGACGGTGTCGCGGGAAGGCTCGGAGTTAAGGCGCTGATAGCGCTCCGGGTAAACCCGGACGTTGACGCCAAGACGCACCCGTATATCTCCACGGGTTTAAAGAAGAACAAGTTCGGCGTTTCCATAGAGCAGGCGATGGACGAGTATGAGCGGGCGGAGGCGCTTCCTAATGTAAAGGTCGTGGGCATACACCAGCACATAGGCTCCCAGCTTACGGAAATATCGCCCTTCGTGGATTCGCTTAAGAAAACGGCGGAGCTTGCAAGAAGGCTTAAGTCAAAGGGTTTCGGCATAAAATACATAGACGTCGGAGGCGGCCTCGGGATACGTTACCTGAACGAAAAGCCGCCCCTGCCCTCGGAACTTGCGCGTGCAATCCGCCCCGTGCTCGAAGACCTGGGCTGCACCCTCGTATTCGAGCCGGGCAGGGTACTGGCGGGCAACGCCGGATGCCTCGTTACGAAGGTATTGTACCGGAAGTCCACGGCTGAGAAGAACTTTATAATCGTGGACGCCGGGATGAACGACCTCGTGCGCCCGACACTTTACCAGGCGTACCACGAGATAAAACAGGTAGTCCCCACGGACGCCCCGGAATTTTCCGCGGACGTCGTCGGCCCGATATGCGAGACGGGGGATTTCCTGGCGAAGGACAGGGCGATGCGCGTGCCGCAGCCCGGCGAGTTCCTTGCGGTTATGAGCGCCGGGGCTTACGGCTTTACGATGTCCTCGAACTACAACTCCCGTCCCAGGGCCGCAGAGGTGATGGTGGACGGGGACGGGTATTATATTATCAGGAGGCGGGAGGATTACGAAGACCTTGTAAGCGGAGAGGAAATCCCGGAATTTCTGGAAGAAAAGGCGGCTCGTGATGCATAAAGAGCACGGCAGGGAACACGATAAGGGACGTGATAAAGAGCACGAAGACCTCTGGGTCGAGAGGGACAGGACTCTCCCCAGGGAGGGAGGGGATTGTCCGGTCGGGGCGGATGAAGACCCTGAGGAGCTTTTCAAGGCGGGGCTTTTCCTCCTGAAGAGAGACAAGCTCCCGGAAGCCCTCGCCGCGTTTAAAAAAGCCCTTTACCTGCGCGACAAGGACCCCAGGTACATGTCCTACTCCGGTCTTGCGCTGGCCCTCACCGGCAAGACGAAAGAGGCCGTATTGCTCTGCGAGAGGGCCGTGCAGAAGGAATTCTTCCGGCAGGAGCTCTTCCTGAACCTGGGCAGGGTATATCTTATATCCGGGAACCGCCGCAAGGCGCACACGGCCTTCAGGAAAGGCATGGCGCTCGACAGGGAAAACCGCCTGCTCCGTGGCGAGCTCGAAAAAATGGGCATAAGGAGGCCGCCGGTCTTCCGGTTTCTCGACAGGAATCACCCTATAAACAAGTGGTCGGGCAAGATGCTGCACCGCCTGAGGCTGAGGTAAATGCGGATTCAGTTCACCAAGATGCACGCCTCCGGCAACGACTTCATCATAATCGACAACCGCGGGGGGAAGGTGTCCGGCGACGTCCCGGATATGGCGCGCAGGCTGTGCAGGCAGCATTTCTCCGTCGGGGCGGACGGCCTGATACTTATCGAGAAATCCACCTCGGCGGATTTTAAATGGCGCTTCTTCAACTCCGACGGCAGCGAGGTGGAGATGTGCGGGAACGGCTCCCGCTGCGCGGCCCTGTTCGCCTACATGAAGTGCATCGGGGGGAGACGGCTCAGTTTCGAGACCCGGGCCGGGATAATCCGGGCGGAGGTGAAGGATAGCTCCGTGAAAGTCCAGTTGCCCCCCCCGAAGGACTATCGCCCGGAGATGGTTATAAACATCGGCGGGAAGGATTGCAGGGCCTCGTTCATCAATACGGGCGTGCCGCACGTGGTATATTTTGTAGACGACGTAGATAAGATAGACGTGCAGAAATTAGGCTACGAAACGCGCTTCCATGAAATGTTCAAGCCTGCCGGCACGAACGCGAACTTCGCGCAGGTCGCGGGGAGTAGCGATATACTTTTAAGAACGTATGAGCGCGGCGTGGAGGCGGAGACGTTCGCGTGCGGGACTGGCGCGACGGCCTCGGCCCTTGTCGCAGGAGCCGCCGGATACGTGAAGTCCCCCGTGCGCGTTAAGACTCGCGGCGGCGGCGAGCTTACGGTATACTTCGACTGGGACGGGGGAAGTTTCGGCGACGTCTTCCTGGAAGGCGACGCAGTATTCGTGTACCAGGGGGTTATCGAGGAAGGGGCGCTGCTGTAGGAAAGCCCTCACCCCCTGCCCCTCTCCCGTAGGGCGAGGGGTGAAGGAACGTCATTCCCGCCTGCGCGGGAATCCAGGTTTTATTGTTTTGAGGAGGTTTTAAAATGTTCAAAGGTTCCATTGTCGCCATAGTCACGCCGTTTAAAAACGGGAAGGTCGATGAAAAGGCGCTTGGCGAGCTGATAGAGTGGCATATCGCTTCGGGCACGGACGGCATAGTCCCCTGCGGCACTACGGGCGAATCCGCGACGCTCGGCTACGAAG
>JAJYGS010000052.1 GCA_021785055.1 Nitrospirota bacterium
CATAAATTGTATAATACCCCATGCCTCTAAACATCGTGCTCTACCAACCCGAAATCGCCGGGAACACGGGAAACATTGCCCGGCTGTCCGCTGCGACGGAATGCCGTCTGCATTTGGTGCGCCCGCTCGGTTTTTCGCTTTCGGACCGCTACCTGAAGCGCGCCGGGCTGGACTACTGGCCGCACGTAAAGCTAACCCTGCACGACTGCATGAACGATGTATACTCGGAGCTTTCCGGCTCCCGCTTTTTCTACTTCAGCACTAAGGTGTCAAGGCCTTATACGCAGGTTCAATACCAGGACGGCGACGCCCTGGTGTTCGGCCCGGAGACCAGGGGCCTGCCGGAAGAATTGCTTGCGGCTCACCCGGATTCTTCGCTTACCGTCCCGATGTTCGGAGAGGTAAGGAGCCTGAATCTCTCAACCTGCGTGGGGATAGCGGTCTACGAAGCCCTGAGGCAGGTGCGCGGCTTTTAGCCGGTAGACCGGCGTCAGACCGGTAGACCGGCGTCAGACCGGCAGACTGGCTTCGCGGCTTCAGGCCTGTCCGCCGACGCCTTCGAGTCTAAGGAGCTTCTTCTTAAACTCCAATCCTCCTCCGAACCCGCCGAGGCCGCCGGAAGACTCTATTATCCTGTGGCAAGGGACGATAATGGGCACTTTGTTGCCGTTCAGGGCGTTCCCGACAGCCCTTGCCGCATTCGGATTGCCTACCTTTGCCGCAAGCCATTTATACGAGCGGACATTGCCGTAGGGAATCTTCATAAGCTCGCGCCAGACGGCCTTCTGAAAATCCGTCCCGCGCAGGTCGAGTTTCTGCGTAAAAGCGACCGGCTCCCCTTTAAAATAAGCCGAAAGCTCCCCACGAAGGGCCGTGAATGGGCGGATGTCCTCTACCGGTCTCACGCCATACTGCGCCTCTATCTCGTCCACGAACTCCGCCAGGGGCGGCGGATCCAGTTCCAGCCGGCAGAGTCCTTTCTCCGTAGCCGTCGCAAGCGCCGGGCCGGTGGGAAGCTCAAGAGAGGCATAGTATAGCTTCATGCGGCCTTCCTGAAGATGTGGGTCTCCCCTTTGTATAGCTTTTTGAACTTTTCCGCGTCCGCTTCCGAGCCGACTATCGAGGCATAGTGCATCGGCACGGCGACGCCGGGCCTTATGTCCTCTGCGGCCTGCGCAGCCTCTTCCGCCGTCATGACATACGTCCCGGAAACCGGCAGGAGCGCGATGTCGCACCGGAAATTCTTCATCTCCGGGATGCGGTCCGTATCGCCCGCAATGTATATCCTCTTGCCTTCTACGGTGAAGATATATCCTACCCAGTTATTACCCTTCGGGTGGAACTTCTTGTTCGTGTTGTAGGACGGCACCGCCTCTATGTCCACGCCCGCTTCCGTGAGCCTGTCGCCCGGCTTTACCTTCCTTACGTTTCCCTTCAGCTTCCCTTCGCAGTCCCCGGGCGCGACGATTATCGTGTCGTCCCTGGCTATTTTCTTAACGTCGTCCGGCGAGCAGTGGTCGTAGTGTTCATGCGTGATGAGGATAAGGTCGGCCTTCGGCAGGCCGTCTTTAAGCTGGAACGGGTCGGTATAGATAATCTTGCCGCCGGATTCTATCTTGAAAGTGTCGTGGCCGAGCCATTTCATCTTGTCGAGCATTGAAAACCTCCTCTTATTTCATAACTCCCCCGGCTTCGCCTCCCCCTCTTATCTTAAGAGGGGGATAAGAGGGGGCGTTACTTTTATCGTATCACCCTGAAATTCCCGTGTCAAAAATCGTTTTATCCCGGTTTGTGGCACTTTAAGCAGTGCCGCTTCGGCGGATGTTCCTTCTTGAGCGGACTGCTCCCGCCGGGGCCGTGGCATGGCGCGCAGGCCCGGGTGTCGGCGAGGTTCTTATGGATCGCGTCTGGCGGCATGAGGGGCGGTTTTTTGGCGGTTGAGCTAAGAAAGAACAAAAAACCGACTACGGCCACGATAACCGCGATAAAAAGAATGTTTCTTTTTTTCATTTTATCAGCCTCCTCCTGATGAACTTTATCGCCGTCCAGGAGCATATGAGCGTGAAAACAACCATCCACAGAGTATCGACGACAAGTCCGGCATAAAAATGCCCCGTGGCAAGAGCGCGGGATACGTTCACGGCGTGTATGAGCGGCGTAAACCACGCGACGTTCATTACCCATCCGGGAAGCGTCGAGAGCGGAAAGAATATCCCGGAGAAAAAGAACATCGGCGATATGACCAGGCTGAAATAATAGGCGTAATAGTCGTAAGACGGGACGAATGCCGTTACGATAAGGGCCATGGAGGCGAACATCAGGCTCATCAGGAGATACAGAATCGGCGAGAGGACAAGCCATGGCGAGTCCATCAGGCCGAAGGCGGCGAGCACGGGAAGCATTATTATGGCGGATATGAAACCCTTTGTCGCACCCCAGAGTATGTCGCCCGCCGCGACCTCGTCGATATTCACAGGCGTAACGATGATGGCGTCGTAGGACTTCTGTGTGCTCATGCGCGTGAACGAGCCGAATGTACACTCAAACGACGCCGCATTCATAGCCGCGGAGATTACAAGGCCCGGCGCAATGAACTTTATATACGGGACGCCCCCGACGTTTCTTACAAACCTGCCAAGCCCCAGGCCGAAGGCGAGAAGGAAAAGAATCGGCTCCGCGAGGTTCCCGACAAGGCTCGCCTTGTAGAACTTCAGCCATGCATCCCGGTTCCTCTGCCACACCTTGAACGTGCGCTTCCCGACCTGCGGGGGCCTGAAAAAATCTCTCATTCCCGAAGCTCCCTGCCCGTGAGCTTAAGGAACACGTCCTCAAGCGTGGCGGGCCTGTGAACAAAGCCGCCTTTTATAAAAGGATTAAGCCTTGCGACGATTTTTTCGCTTTCCGCGCTGTTGATGAAAAGCGTATCTCCCGATATTTCATAGTCGTAGTCCGCCCCGGCGAGCGCATTAATCACTTCGGCCTCGCCCTCTTCCGGAATCGGCAGTTCCACAACGCTTCCCCTGGCGTATTTATCCACCAACTGCTGCGGCGTGCCCTGCGCAAGTATCCTGCCCTCGTCCATCACCACGAGCCGGTCGCACAGATGCTCCGCCTCGTCCATGTAGTGCGTCGTCAGTACCATCGTCCGCCCCTGGCGCTTCTGCTCCTTCAGCTTCTGCCAGATGAGGTGCCTCGCCTGCGGATCGAGGCCTGTCGTCGGCTCGTCGAGCATTATGAGGTCGGAGTCGTTTATCAGCGCGCGGGCCAGCATAAGCCGCCTCTTCATTCCGCCGGAGAGCCTGGTTATCTTCTCGTTTTTTTTGTCCAGGAGCGACATCATCTCAAGGAGGGACACGGCGCGTCTCATGGCCTCCGCTTTCGGGATGTCGAAATACCGGGCATATACCCGGAGGTTCTCAATCACGGACAAATCAGGGTCGAGGTTGTTCTCTTGCGGGACGACGCCCATTCGGGCCTTTATCTTTCTCTCGTTTCCGCGCAGATCCATGCCGAAAACCTTCAGCGTGCCGCCAGTGATGGTCACGTAGCCCTGGAGCATGTTCATCGTAGTGGTCTTTCCGGCGCCGTTTGGACCGAGGAACCCGAAACACTCCGCCCGCTCTACGGTGAAGTCTATCCCCTTGACCGCCGGGTACCCGGAATATTCCTTGTACAGACCTTTGGCTTCTATGATGTTTTCAGAATCCACGCAGTCTTACCGCCTTCGATACTTTCTCGATAGCAATTGCATAAGA
>JAJYGS010000169.1 GCA_021785055.1 Nitrospirota bacterium
AACGTATCCGCGCCAATTTTTCTCTCGCCCGGAAATTTCTCCCCTACCCTTCCCGCGCCTTCTTCATGGCCTATCCGGGTTATCCGCACCGGGAAAGGCTCCGGCGCACAGTCGTCTATGGGAATGCTCAGGTCTATTATTCTCAAGGCTTCGCCGCCGCGTTAGATAAATATTCGATTATCTCGCGGACCGTGGTTCCGCCGTTTATCGCTCCATCCGGAATTTTAACCGAGAATTCCTTTTCCAGCGCAACCAGCAGTTCAACCATTTCCGTCGAGTCAACCCCAAGACCGGCCTTTAATGAGGAATCCGGACGCAGTTCGCGCTTATCTATGCCTATCTCACCGAAGACCCTCTCTATCCTCTCTTCTACCGGCATCGCGTACCCCTTGGTTACGATTTCCCAATTACAAGGCAGGCGTTCACTCCGCCCCGCCCTATGGAATTTATAATAATATTATCCTTGGCCAATTTTATTTTCCCACCGCCGCCGAAAAAATCAAACTCAGGCTCGTCCACATTCAGGCACGGCGTTTCACCGTTATTCAGCGCCATGCATGCGAAGGCCGTATCGAGCGCCCCGGATGCGCCAAGCGAATTTCCTATCTGCGGTTTGGGAGAGTAAAACGGCAATTCGTTAACACCGCTTCCGAATATTTTTAAAAACGCCCTGCCCTCGGATAAATCGGCATATTTCCCGGCGTTAGCCGACGGTATCGCCATGCCGATTCCGGACGCGGCAATATTCGCCTCACGCATGGCCATGGTCATGGCGCGCCCCATGCCCTCGCCCGACGTATCGGGGATTATGGGGTGCATCCCGTCGCTCGTATGCCCGAATCCCTTTATCTCGGCATATATCCTGGCGCCTCTCGCAACTGCCCTGCCCATTTCCTCGACAACGAGCACCGCCGCGCCCTCTCCGATTATGTAGCCGTTGCGGCCTTTACAAAACGGCCTGTAGCGCCCGGTCCGGCTAAGTTCGCCGGAGGTATTGCAGCACAAAAGCGCGTATGGCGATACCGGCGCCTCGGCGCCTCCTGCGAGCATCACGTCCGCTCGGCCCATCATTACCGCGCGCGCGGCATATGCGATGGCCATGTGCGAGCTGGCGATGTCGGAGATTATGGTCTTGGAGAAGCCTTTCAGTCCGTAGAAAATGGATACCTGCCCCTGCGGCGCGGCGGGGAACCATGCGGTCGCCTGGTATGGGCTTACCTCCCTGATGCCATGCGTCCAGAGGTCTCTAAGTTCCTCTTCCGCAAACGACCAGCCGCCAAGGGCGTTGCCGAAAGCTATGCCGATATTTTCCTTGTTCTCGGCTTCAAGGTCTATCGCACTGTCTTTGAATGCGGCGTCGGAAGCCGACAGCGCCATATGGGAAAACCTGTCGAGCTTCTTGATGAGCCTTTTGGAGAAAATCTCTTCGCGCCCCGGGTCTGAGACCAACCCAGCATGATGCGAAGGATAGCGTGAGGCGTCGAAGCGGTCTATCTCGCCGATGAAGCTCTCGCCGGATAACAGCCTGCCGAAAAATTCCTCCTGAGTATTTCCGGCGGGGCTTACCACCCCGACACCCGTTATGACCGCGCGTCTCATGGCCGCCTCAGTATCATGGATGAGTGAATGCCGGAAAACCCGCTGCTCGTCTTTATCAGCACGTCCACCTTTCTGTCCCTCGCCTCGTTAGGCACGTAATCGAGGTCGCATTCCGGGTCCTGCTCTTTGTAATTCGCGGTCGGCGGTATTACGCCGCGCTCAATCACCATCGCCGACAGCGCGAGTTCTATGGAATTCGCCGCGGAGAGCGGATGCCCTATCATGGATTTTATGGAACTGACCGGCGCCCGGTATGCCATGTCTCCGAGAGCTGATTTTATCGCGTTCGTCTCGAAGACGTCGTTCTGTTCAGTGGAGCTTCCATGCGAATTTATGTAGTCGATGTCTGAGGCGTTGACATGCGCTTCGTCCATTGCGAGCCTTATTGAACGGGCCAGCGCGTCGCCGTCTTTCGGCAAATCCGTCATGTGATATGCGTTCGACGTCGAGCCGAAACCTGCTATTTCCGCATATATCCTCGCGCCGCGCCTGGCGGCATGTTCATATTCTTCAAGGACGAGTATCCCGGCGCCTTCGGATATGACAAAACCGTTCCTTGTCCTGTCGAACGGGCGCGAGGCCGCCTCCGGCTCGCCGTTGTGCTTCGAGAGCGCCTTTATGACGTCGAACGCCGCAAGGGCTATGGGCGTAATCGGGGCCTCGGACGCTCCGGTTATCATAACGTCGCATAAACCAAGCTGGATGTTTTCGTATGCATACGCAACGGAGTCCGTCCCCGCCGTGCAGCCGGTCGAAATGACGCACGACCCGCCTTTCAGCCCGTAGCGCGCGGCAATAAAATTAGCGGGAGAGTTGAATATCGAAGCATCATAAAGAAACGGCGAAGCGAGAGCGGGGTCGATAGGCTCGTGACCGTTCTGCGTAACTCTCAGGAACTCCTCTTCCATCCACTTCGTGCCGCATATTGCGTTCGCAAGCGCCACGCCGAACCGCTCGCGGTCCATCTTGTCAAACTCCAGACCTGCGTCCTCCACGGCAAGCTTCGCCCCGGCAAGGGCGAATTGCAGATATCTGTCCATTCCGGAGGCGTCTTCATGCGAAATACCGAAGAGCGCGGGATTGAAACCCTTCACCTCCGCCGCGACATTTGAGAGGAAACCGGTTGTATCGAACGCCGTGATTAATCCCGTCTGAGTGCGCGCGTTTATCATGGAGTCCCAGAAGGCATCCTTGCCGATGCCTCCCGGAGCGATGACGCCGAGACCCGTTATGACCACCCTTTTAAGATTCAAGCCTCCACCCGCCTTACCTTGAACCGCACATATCCGCCGTCCGGGCATGTCACGGTGTTGATGGAATTTGGGTCTTCCATGAACGGATACTTTGCGCCGAAGTTCAGCGCGAAGAGCACCGGGAACAGCGTGTGGTATGCCGCCCCGCAGAAACCCTCCGGCGTCCTGAGCCCCAGGACCTCGACCTCCTGGCCCTGCTCGTATTTATAAAAGCACGGCCCAGACACCTCTTCGACAGATATGATCATCTTCTTTGGATTTGCCATTATAACTTCCTCACCTTGAATGTAAGATTCCCGCCGTCCGGGCATGTCGTCCTGACGCAGCCTTCGCCGTCCTTGAACGGAAATTCCGCGCCGAACGTCCAGGCGTAGAGCACGGGGAACAGCGAGTGATACGCTCCGTAGCAGAAGCCGTCCGGCGGCGTCACGAAATCCTTTACCTCGAACGTGTCGCCCTTTTTCAACCCCTTGAAGCATTCCTTGCCGACTTTATCCACCGTCAAAACAAAACTAGGGAATTCCATCATAATCCGAACCTCCTGAGCATTTCATCGACCGACAGATACCTGTTCGTTTTTTCTATCTCCTTTACAAGCTCGACGGCCTTACGGTTAAGCCTCGCCTCGCGCCCCGCCCTGTTCGCCTCCCTGACAACCTCGCCGTTTAAATAATCCACCTCCGAATCCCTGCCTCGCATGACGCTCTGAAGGACTGAGCCTGGGAGCGGCAGGTGGGAAAGCCCGCGCATTATGTTCCCGTAAATCTTCGGGCCGATATCCTTCGGCGCGCAAAGAAGCGATTGAAGTTTTTCGAGCGGCAGGTCCGGGAGGTCTGCCATCTCCCTGCCTGCGGCCTCGAAAACATCCCATGCCTCG
>JAJYGS010000178.1 GCA_021785055.1 Nitrospirota bacterium
TCCGGAAAGTGAAAAGGGTGTTTTTAAAGAGATAACGTAATCGGGCCGTATTGTCAAGGGAAGAGGGGATTTTTATTAAAAATCCGGGCAAAAACGCGCGCCGGGACGGGGTATTTCAAGTCCGTTTTGCGCGCCCTGAGCGCTCTATTATCCTGTAAATCGTGCTCCCCGTGAACGCCCCGAATATCATCCCGGCTGCGGCGCAGGATATGGCGATGAAGGTATTCAAGAACAGCTTCTCCATGAAAGGAGAGTGCAGGGCGGCGGCTGAAGTCACGAACCCGAAGCCCAGGTAAAACCCGCCGATAAGGCCCGCGAGGCCGAAAATCGACGCAAAAGACAGTACCCAGCGCCGAAGGGCCGGGTCCAGTTTATTTTTTTCCCCTATGTCGCAGGCTCTCTGCATGTTAAATTACGTGCATGAAAACACGTGAACCTCCACGCCCTATTCGGCCAAGTGTTTTTTCCTTGCCTGCGCCCGAAGAGCCGCCATGGCGACCGCTGCGGTCAGGAAAGCGAAGATGGCGACCCCCTGGGATGTGGAGAGGTCGAAGCCGCCCATCTGGATGAAGCCGCGCTCGACGTCTCCGCGATAGTTCTCGATGATAAAACGGATAACGCTGTACGACATGACGTATATCCAGAAGAGCTGGCCGTCGAACTTTATTTTCTTTCTGAACGCCCATAGCACGGCGAACAGGATAAACATACTGAACGACTCGTAGAGCTGGGTAGGATGAAGCGGCACTCCCGGAATGGCGAGCGTTCCGGGCGCGGTGAAGGTAACGGCCCAGGGCACGTTCGTCGGAAGGCCGTAGCAGCAGCCCGCAGAGAAGCAGCCGAGGCGCCCTATCGCCTGCCCAAGCGCAATAGACGGCGCGAGGGCGTCCCCGACCTTCCATACCGGCATCTCGTGCCTTTTGAGGTACCATATACCCGCGAAGAGCGCGCCGATAAACCCGCCGTAAAAGGCGAGTCCGCCTTTCCAAATCTTTATTATCTCCAGCGGGTGCTGAAAGAAGTATTTGTGCTCCACGGCGACCTGGAAAAGTCGCGAGCCGACTATCGCCGCTATCAATATGTAAAGGCCCAGGTCCATCATACGCTCCGGGTCTATGCCCTTTCTCTTGCCCTCCCTCGCGGCCAGAGTGATTCCGACAAGGAACGCCGCGGCGATCAGGACGCCGTATGTGTGGATTGTGAACGGGCCAATGTGAAACAGTATCGGGTGCATTATTTCTCCTTGCTCTCCTTCTTGTCCTTTGTTTTCTTCAAGGCCTTGGCGTCGGTTATCGACGTTATGGCCAGCGTTCTTAACGCCTCGTCGGTCTTGGGCGAGATATTAAGAACCGTCTCCCATTCCTTTATGGATGCGTCCCAGTCCATTTCTTTCGCATAAATATCGCCAAGCATGTGGTGCGCATCGACATTGCCGGGGTCGGCGTCCAGGATTGCCTTAAAGGATTTCTTGGCCTCATCAAGCCTTCCGGCATCGAAATGGAGCTTCCCGATGATTTCGAGGCACTCGAAATAAGACGGGTCGTCCTCCAGCGCGAGTTTCAAGTAATCCAGGGCGTAGTCCGGGTATCCGAGGTTCTTGTAGCAGACGCCCATGTCGTAATAAAGCTCCGGCGCGAACTCCGGGGCCTCCTGCTCCAGGCGTTTGAATACGCGCAGGGCCTCAAGGAACTTCTCCTGGGCGACGTATACGCTGGCCAGCGCGAAGGTGGATTCCATGTCGTCCGGGTCCAGCTTTATGGCCTCTATAATCACTTCGAGCGCGGCGTCATACTGCGCGTTGTGGAAATATATGTCCGCGAGTTCGTGGTATGCGGGGGCATACTTAGGGTCAATCTCTATGCACTTCCTGAACCACTGGACAGCCATGAGCCAGTTGCCGCTGTCGAGCGCATCCTGGCCCTTGTTAAAAGCCTGGTTCAGTTTCTTCTCCAAAACAACCTCCGCCATCCTTAACCTGCCTTCTTCCTTACAAGAAACTCGTAACCCAGGAGGAGCACCCCGACCGTAATGCCTGAATCGGCGATATTGAACGCCGGCCAGTGGTAAAACTCCCTTGCGTGCCAGTCTATGAAGTCGATTACGTAACCAAGCGCCGCCCTGTCGGCAATGTTCCCTGCGGCCCCGCCGATTACCATTGCGAGCGCGACGAGCGTCAGTGTCTCGCTGTCCTCAGTTTTCCTGGCAAAATATAAAAGGAGCAGAACCGCCAAAACCGCGCTGACAAGCAGGAACGGGAGCCTGAGGCCCTCCGGCGCGTAGGCCATGATGCCGAACGCCGCCCCGGTGTTATGGACAAGGGTGATGTCAAAAAATCCCTTTATAACCCTCAGTGATTCTCCGGGCGTCATGTCCCGCGCAACCAGGAGCTTCGTCAGCCGGTCGAGCAGAAATATCGCGCTTCCGACTATTAGTATTATCTTACTTTTGCGGGGCAATGGCAATACCCAAAAATAATTGCATCAGACTCGCTGCCTGTGGATTCGTTCGGGAAATTCTACGGGCTTGCTCACTATGCGGCAAAAACTCGGCGATGCCTCGGACAGTTTGCCGCATGGCCGTTCGCTTCGCCAAGAATTTCCAACTCGCTCATCCAATGTTCGCTCGCGCCGATGCAATTATTTAATTTTCCGATACCCCCGCGCACCTGCCGCACAGGGTAGGATGGTTGGCGGAGCTTCCCACGTCCTTCTTTATCTGCCAGCACCGCTCGCATTTTACGCCTTCGGCAGGCCAGGCTGTTATCACAAGGCCATTGACGATATCGCTGGCGTGGACAAAGGAAAAATTAGGCCCGCCGCTCACCGCCTTCTCGTAAAATACCTTGAGCACTCCCTCCCCCTGCTGAACGGTTATGGGACGGCCGGGAAGTATATCGAAGCTGTATTTACCATCTGCGGTCTCCATCAGGTCCGGGAGTAGAGTTACCTCGGAAACTATGAACACATTCGCTAAATCATCGGCGTAACCCTTCAAAAAATCATATAAATCTGAATCCTTTTTCAGGTGCAGCTCTACCAATGCGTCCAGCGAATGTCCTATCACCCTGTCCGCCCGGAGCTTCTCCAAGACCTTCGCCGCCTCGCCTCGGACGGCGAGAATCCTGTCCCACCGCGCCTCAAGGGCGTTGTCCGTCCAGTCCTCGTGAAGCTTTGGGAACTCCGCCAGGTGTACGCTCTTCTCCTTTTCCGCGCCGGGCAGGAACGACCAGACCTCCTCCGCCGTGAAAGAGAGCACCGGGGCCATGAGCCGCACCATACCGGAGAGAATCTCGTACATCGCCGTCTGCGCCGAGCGGCGAAGAAGCCCGCCGGTTTTTTCCGTATACAGCCTGTCCTTCAGGACGTCGAGGTAAAACGCGCTCATATCCACGGCGCAGAAGTTGTGCAGGGTGTGGTATATAAGATGGAACTCGCTGTCGTCGTACGCCTGCCGGATTTTTTTGTTCAGGGCCTGAAAGCGGTGCAGCGCCCACCTGTCAAGCTCCGCCATGTCTTTATACGGCACGGCGTCTTTGGCCGGGTCGAAATCGTATAAATTGCCGAGTATATATCGCGCGGTGTTCCTTATGCGCCGGTACGCCTCCGAGAGGCGCTTCAATATCTCGTCCGAGATTCGCACGTCCTCGGTATAGTCGGACGCGGATACCCAAAGCCTCAGTATCTCGGCCCCGTACTGGTCGATTACCTTCTGCGGCGC
>JAJYGS010000005.1 GCA_021785055.1 Nitrospirota bacterium
AACTCCTTTTTTATCTCAAGCATCTTCGCGGTGTCGCGCTCGAAGGTAGTCTCCCTTGAGAGCGATTTCGGCTCCCACTGCGTAACAAGCTCGGAGTCGTCAATCCCACGGGCGCGCTCCTTGAGGCTTCTTCCCCAGTTCTCTCCGAATTCTGCGGCAAGCTTTCCGTCGTCCGCTTCGGCAAGATCGCCCAGTGTCTTGATTCCCAACTTAAGGAGCCTGGCATACGTTACCTCGCCCACGCCCCAAACCCTGTCCGCCCTAAGCGGTGAGAGCCTCCCCCGCACCTTGTCCTCAGGGATTATCGTAAGTCCGTCCGGCTTCTCAAGGTCGGATGCGATCTTGGCGACCAGCTTGTTCGGCGCAATGCCCACTGACGCGGTCAGACCCGTCTTCTCCTTTATGCGCTCCTTGAGTTTCCTGCCTATTTCTTCGGGCGTTCCGAGCGGGCTGCCCGTTATATCCATGAAGGCCTCGTCGATGCCGACCTCCTCGATGGCGCAGCCGAACTCGCGCAGAACCTCCATCATCTCTTTCGAGACGCGGGAGCATTCGGCGTAGTCCACCGGCAGGAAAATACACGAGGGGCAGCGCCGGTACGCCTCCTTGAGCGGCATCGCGGAGTGGATGCCGAACTTCCTTGCGACGTAGTTCGCGGTGGAAACAACGCCGCGTGTATTGGGGTCTCCGTTCCCACCGACTACAAGCGGCCTGCCCTTAAGCTCCGGATGCCGAAGCTCCTCAATCGCCGCGAAGAAGGCGTCCATGTCTATATGCAGGATGGTGCGCATAATTTATTATAGAGCGAAAAAATAAACCTGAATTACTTCGCTACCCAGCAATGCGGGTCGGGGGAGTTGAAGTCGCCGGTGGTGGCGTAGGCGCGGGCGGTACAGCCTCCGAGACAGTCCTCGTAGTGCTTGCAGGTGAGGCATTTCTCTTTGGGTTTTTTGTTCCGCATCTTCTCAAGGATATTGGAGTTGTCCCAGAGGTCTTTCAGGTCGTCCGTAAGCAGGTTTCCTATTACGACGGGTATGAACCCGCATGGTGTCACGTCGCCGTTCGCGCGGATGTTAAGGGAAAGCTTCCCGCATGTGCTCCCTTTGACAATCGCCTGATCGGGGGCCTTGTGTATCGTCGCGGTGATGGGGTCGTCCATAGATATACGTATATCCGTCGCATTCTCCCTTAGCGCTATCGCACTCAAGTAAAATTCCTTCCACTCTTCGGGCGTGAGGTCGAGCTCGTCTTTATTTGTGAAACCCATCCCGGCGCACTTGTAGTTATGCAGCGAAATCTGCTCCGCGCCGAGGTCTCTTGCCTGGCGCACGAGGTCCTCTAACTCCGTGTGGTTTATCCGGCATATGACGGATGATATGGTAAGCCGCACGCCTTGCTTTTTTAAGAATTTCGCCGCATTGACTGCTTTTTTGTGGCTGCCCTTTGTATTGCGGAAGTCGTCGTGCACCTCCGGCCTCGTGCTGTCTATGGATATGCCGACGGTCTTGAAACCGGATTTTTTAGCCAGGGCCGCCTTCTCCTGGGTCAACAAAAATCCGTTGGTGTTCATGGAGACATTGAATCCGAGGCCCGTCGCGTACTCCGTAAGCTCGAAGAGGTCGCTCCGAAGGAGAGGCTCTCCGCCGCCGTAATTAATAAACGGAACTTTATATTTTGCCACCTTCGCCATTATCTCCTTCACCTGCTCCGTCGGCAGCTCAGGCGCTTTTTCAGGCCTGGAGTAGCAGTGGCGGCAGTTGAAGTTGCAACGGAAGGTAAGAGTCCAGTTGATTGTTATGGGAGAAAACGGTATCCTACTCATGTACCAGCCAACCCCTTCTGTCAAGGTCGATAAGAAAATCCCGGACGTCGCGCGAGAGCGTATCTCTGTCGACGTCGAATGTCATGGCGAGGGTATCCACAAGACGCTCCTCGTCGATGCCGTCGAGAAGCTTCCATATCTCGCCGCCAAGGAGGTTAAGCTGGTGCATCATACCTGACACGACCAGCAGCACCGTCCCATCCCCGGATGCGTCGCCGCCGCGTTCCATCGCCCTGAGGGCTTCTTCCCTGGCCTCTTCCTCCTCGCGCCAGATTATGTCCGGGTTCCGCCTTATATTACGCATTGCAGTCTCCCGTCTCAGCTTATTTTTACCCTGGCCGAAAGCGCCGGTTCCGTAACAACCCTGCCGATATAGCTCTCCCGGTGGCGGTCATAGAGCTTCGGTCTTTCGTCTCCCCACCAGTTCAGGCGGGCGTCTATATCCCCGGACTGTCCCTCGCCGAGCTTTATGTCGTAATCCCTGTTCCCCTGAAAATTATTATATTTAATCTTTGAGCCCTCGCATCCCTGGCGCCAGAATATCCCGGTTCCGTCGTCCATTATATCGCTGTTGTGAATATACGGCGCGCCCTTCCAGTAGCGCATGCCAATCTGCATACCCTTGAGGACGCAGTCGGCAATCTCCACTTTGCCGCCCTTCCCACGGATGCCTCCAAAGCTGTTCCGCATGAAGGTGCAGTCCGAAATTTTTATCTTCGTATGATGGATATGAAGCCCCCAGCCTCCGTAGCGGAAGTCGCAGTCCGTAAAAGAGCTGCCCTTGCTCTTTATAATCTGAATCTCTCCCCAGTCTCCCGGCCTGGGCCTTTGCGCCGCCGAGGTAAATCTTATCCTCGCGCCGGGCAGGCCGTCCGCTATTATCGTCCCCCTTACCAGCATCCCGCACTGCGCAAGCCCCGTATCGTCCTGCTTCGCCGGGACAAACTTCACGACTGTCCCGGGATCGATTTTAAGGGTCACTCCGCGCTTTACCAGCAGCCTGCCCGACACCTTAACCGTTCCAGTCCAGACGGTGTTGTTCCTCAAAATTCCGGCGCGGGCCTGCGCGGAAAACAAGACGGCGGCAATGAAGACCGGTATGATTGCAATCCTTTTCATTTCACCGTGCCGGGCACGTTTGTTTTAAGGAACGGCCTGAAATTGACCAGCCCAAGGCTGTCGTCAGTCCTTTTGTCGTAGAACCTGGCCTTGATCTTCAAGGGGTCGGTGGTGCCCCACCAGTTGTTTGATGCGTCAACGTCCGACGTGGTCTCAACGGCCAGCGCGATATTATATTCCTTGTTGTATGCGATGTTGTTTAAGTGCACCTTCAACGGCGCCGCCCTGAAAAGAAAGATGCCCTTGCCGTTTTTCTCTATGTCGTTATAGGCGATTTTACCCTTGTCTCCTTCGTGCAGCCAGATGCCGTAGAACTTGTTGTTCGATATGTCGTTGTGGAGGATAGTTATATCCGCATACCGCGCGGAAATGCCGGAGAGGTTGCCCACAATCGTATTGTCCTCTATGTCCATTACGCAGGTGTTGTTGTAATCCGCCTTTTTGAACGAAAGCGCGGTACCGTTGTCGTGGAATATACACTTCGTCACCTTCGCGTGCGAGGCGTGGTTGTGTATGCCGTTGTAGGCGTAGGATATATTGCAGTATTTGAATACGTTGCCGTTCGAACCGAGCAGGTTTATCGCTCCCCATATGCCGGGATGCGGAGCCGGGTCCGCGGAAGTGAAGATTATCGGTCTGTCCTTCGTGCCTATGGCGATTATCCTTCCCCTGATTATTATCTCCGCGCTGGGGAAGAAGTGAGGAGCGGTAAGGGCGAACATATTCCTTCCGCCCTGGGACTCAAGTTTCGGCGCAA
>JAJYGS010000145.1 GCA_021785055.1 Nitrospirota bacterium
GGGGCACGACCGCCGTTGCGCACGCCGTCGCGGACTCCTACGCGCTCTCGATAGTCGGCGGCGGAGACACCGACCTTGCCGTCCATAAGGCCGGTGAGTCGGAGAACATGTCGTTTATCTCCACCGGCGGCGGGGCGTCGCTTGAGCTCCTGGAAGGCAAGGAGCTTCCGGGCCTTTTCTCGCTGACGGACAAGGCGGCCGGGGCGACAAAATAAAAAAGGAGGGGAATGGGCAACTCCTTGCAAGACGTTACCGGGCGCAACTCGAAGACCCGGCCCGACCCGATTGCCGTCATAGAGAAGTACTATACCCCCGGCACGAAATCCTATGAATATATAATCCGGCACGGGCGGATGGTGGCGGACAAGGCCCTTTCCATGGCCGGGGCCGTCCTATGGCTCCCGCCGGAGACGATATTCATCGAAGAAGCTGCTCTCCTCCACGACATAGGCATTTTCATGTGCGATGCCCCGCACCTGGGCTGCGCCGGAAGCTACCCTTACATCGCCCACGGATACCTGGGAAGGCAGATATTGGAAGACGAGGGCTATCCCCTGCACGCGCTGGTCTGCGAAAGGCACGTCGGCTGCGGATTGAAACTATCGGAGATACGGGAGGCCAAGCTGCCGGTGCCGGAGAGGGATATGATGCCCATTACGTCGGAAGAAGAGATAATCTGTTTCGCGGACAAGTTCTTTCCGGTGACGCCTGAGCGGATGCTCACGGAGCAGAGCCTCGATGACGCGCGGGAGATGGTGGCGGCATACGGCGAGAGGCCCCGCAAGACCTTTGACAGATGGGCGGCGAAGTTCGGATATTAATATGCTCCCCCTGACTGAATACATAAAGATATTCACCGCTCTCGTCTCCATCGTAGACCCCGTCGGGGCGATACCGATACTCGTCGGCCTGACCGAAGGCATGAGCGAGGGGGAGCGGAAAAACATCGCCCGTGTAACGGGCCTTTCCGTCGGAGCGATACTTGTCGGTTCGGCGCTGTTCGGCAGGATAATCCTCGGCGTCTTCGGGATAAGCATCGGCTCGTTCAAGATTGGCGGCGGGATAATAATCCTCCTCATGGCCGTATCCATGATGCAGGCGCGTTATACCCCCGCGAGGCAGACGGCGGAAGAATACCAGGAGGCGGAAGAGAAAAAGAGCATCGCAGTCGTGCCCATCGCCATGCCGCTCCTGGCCGGCCCCGCCGCAATCTCGACCGTCATGGTCTATTCGCAGTCCCCTTACGAGCCGCTGCACATAACAATTATCGTCTTCATCTGCATGCTTGTCGCATTCCTGACGTGGGTGCTGCTCCGGGCGGCCGGCAAGGTAAGCCGCGTCATGAGCAGGACCGCGATAAACGTAGTTACGCGCCTCATGGGGCTTCTGCTCGCGGCAATCTCCGTGGAACTCATCACCGGCGGCCTGGCCCAGATTTTCCCGGCCCTGACAAAATAAAAGGAAAGATTAAAAGGCCATTGGATTCGCTTCCTGTGGATTCGTTCGGGAAATTCTGCGGCTTGCTCTCTATGCGGCAAAAACTCGGCTATCGCCTCAGACAGGTTTGCCGCATGGGCGTTCGCTTTGCCAAGAATTTCCAACTCGCTCATCCAACGTCCGCTTGTCCAACGGCCTTTAATCTTAGTTTTTTTCTTTTTCCCGGCAAAAAAAATTCCGTTTGCTATACTTAAATTTTATGAAACCCGTACTGTGTGCCGTTATATTCATAACAGCCTTTTGCGCCCTTTTGCCTGCGCATGCGCGGGCCCACGGGGTATTCGAAACCCAGGCCGAGCAAAACGAGCTACTGAAATACTCGAAGGTGGACGAGAAGCTTGGGGCGAGGATACCCAAAGGACTGGTATTCAAAGACGAAATGGGCAGGCCTTTTTATCTCGACGATTATCTTAAGGACAAGCCCGTGCTCCTGACGCTCAACTACTACGAATGCCCGATGCTCTGCCCCATAATCCTGAACAACCTCGCCCATACAATGGACGAGGTCGGCGGCATCACGCCGGGCAAGGACTTCAAATTACTGACCGTGAGCATAAATTCCGAAGGCACCCTTCCGGACGCGCGCGACAGGGCCGAGGAGACATACAGGATGGTCTCGAAGTACAAAGACCCGCGCCGCTGGTGGCCGTTCCTGCTGGGAGACGAGCAGAACATACGGGCGCTTACGGACTCCGTCGGTTTTCGTTATAAGAAGCTCGGCCCGGACAACTTCGCCCATCCCTCGGTGCTTGTCGTGCTCGCCCCGGGCGGCAAGGTATCGAGGTATCTGTACGGCATAACCTACTCGCCCAAGGACTTAAGGCTCGCGCTCATCGAGGCGTCCAGGGGCAAAATAGGCGCGTCTGAGACCCTGAACAGGCTCTTTCTTTTCTGCTATCACTACGACCCGGTCGGCAAGAAATACCAGCTCCTCGCATTAAACGTCGCCAAGCTAATCGGCGGATTTACGATACTCAGCCTGGCAGTGATATTCGGCATCCTCTGGATTACGGGACGCAGGAGAAAGACGGATGAGTAGCGCCCCGATAGCGTTCGGAGCCGCATCGCACGTGGCCGCGGAAGTGGACAACGTATTCATCTTCATCCTCGTCATTACCGCTTTTTTCTTTATTACCACACAGGGGACGCTGATATATTTCGTCATAAGATACAGGCACAGGAAAGGCCAGCCGGACGTCGCCACATCCTCCGCCGCCACGAACCGCGTCCTGGAATGGATATGGATAGGCGTCCCAAGCCTCACGGTCGCGGCCATTTTCTTCTATGGCTATACCGTATGGGAGGATATACGCACGGTGCCCCAGGGCGCCGAGGAGATAAACGTAACGGCAAGACAGTGGCTCTACCAGTTCCAGTACCCGGACGGGCGGAAGTCCATAAACGAAGTCCGGGTGCCGGCGGGCCAGGCGGTGAAATTCAACCTGACGTCTGCGGACGTCCTGCACGGGTTTTATCTCCCCGCCTTCCGCGTAAAGCAGGATGCCGTTCCCGGCAGGTATACGTATGTATGGCTCCGGGCGGCAGACCCCGGAAGCTACGACATATTCTGCACGCAGTATTGCGGCGCAGGCCACTCTCAGATGCGGGCAAAGCTTATTGTCATGCCCCCGGCCCGGTATCAGCAGTGGTACCGGCAGGAGACGGCGAAGGCCGAGAAGGTCCTGCCGCTTGCGGACGAGGGGAAGGCGGTGGCGCAGAAGCTCGGATGCCTCGCCTGCCACTCCACCGACGGCACGGTAAAGGTCGGGCCGACATGGAAGGGCCTGTACGGGAGCAAGGTTCTGCTTGAGACCGGGAAGACGGTCATAGCCGACGACAATTACATTCGGACGAAGATACTAACCCCCCGCGCCACGACCGTAAAGGGTTTCCCGAAGGTCATGCCGACGTTCAAGGGCATTATAAAAGACGACGAGATAACCGCCGTTATAGCGTATATAAAGACATTGAAATGACCGAAAAAAACTACTTAAACGAGACCCGCGGCCTGTCCTCGTGGATGTTCACGCTCGACCACAAAAGGATAGGGATTATGTACCTGTGCATCATCCTGTTCTTTTTCCTGGTCGGCGGCGTGTTCGGTCTGCTTGTGCGGCTGGAGCTTTTGAAGCCTAACAACTGGCTGATGTCCAACCAGACCTACAACGAGATGTTCACCCTGCACGGGGTGATAA
>JAJYGS010000130.1 GCA_021785055.1 Nitrospirota bacterium
GTTCTCCAAGTTCGTCTCGCTCAGAAACAAGTCCGACATAAGCGAACTGGACCTGCTGGAATACCTTGCGGACGACCGTGAGACGCGCGTCATCCTGGGCTATATCGAAGGCATAACGAATGGCCGCAAGTTCATGGAAAAGGCATCGGAGACAGTGCAGAAAAAGCCTCTGATAGTAATGAAGGGCGGCGGAACCGCTGCCGGGGCAAGGGCCGCGTCTTCCCACACCGGGTCGCTCGCAGGCTCGGAGAAGGCCTTCGATGCGGCCTTCGGGCAGACCGGCGTCCTAAGGGCGCTCACGATAGAAGACCTGTTCAATTTCGCCCTCGCATTCGCCGATAACCCGATACCGGAAGGGCCGGGGCTGTGCATCGTGACAAACGCGGGCGGCCCCGGCATAATCGCGGCGGACGCGTGCGAGCGCGGGGCGGCGAGGATGGCGGAACTCTCGTCCGGCACGGTATCCGCGCTTCGCAGGAGCCTCCCGCCGACGGCTGGATTTTATAACCCGGTCGATGTCATAGGCGACGCAAGGGCGGACAGGTATGCGGCGGCGATGACAGCTGTCATGAAAGACCCCGGCGTCGATGGCGCCCTCGTTATACTCACGCCCCAGGCCGTGACGGAAGTGGAAGAGACGGCTAAAACGATCCTCCAACTTAAGGGCAGGAAGACGAAACCGGTTTTGACCTGCTTCATGGGCGGCGACAGCATAAGGAAGGGGGTGGAGATACTCCGCTCCGGCGGGATACCGACATATCCTTACCCCGAAGACGGCGTGCGGGCCTTCGACGCACTGGTCAGATACCGCCGGGCGAAAGAAAGGCCGGATCGGGGTTTCACGCATTTTGACGTGGACACGGAAAGGGCGCGCGGGGTAATATCGAAGGCGCGCGAGGCGGGCAGGCACGAGCTCGGCGAGAAGGACGCGCGGGAGATAATCTCGGCCTACGGCTTCCGCACACCCAAAAGCGTCCTTGCCAGGACTTCGGGCGAGGCAGTGAAGGCGGCGGTCAGTATAGGATTTCCCGTCGTATTGAAGATCTCGTCCCCGGACATACTCCACAAGACGGACATCGGCGGCGTTCGGACGAATCTTCGCACTCCGCGCGACGTGGAAACGGCGTTTCTCGAAATAACCTCCAACGCACGGAGGCTCATGCCTTCGGTTATGGTATGGGGCTGCCTGGTGCAGGAGATGGTAACGGGCGGGAAAGAGGTAATCCTCGGCATGACGCTCGACCACAGCTTCGGCCCGATGATAATGTTCGGCATGGGCGGGATTTACGTGGAGGCGCTCGGGGACGTGTCTTTCCGGATTGCGCCCGTCGGCGCGATTGAGGCGGCCTCGATGATGGGGGAGATACGCTCTTCCAGGCTGCTCAAGGGGCTTCGCGGCGAAAGACCATCGGACTTGAGCGCCGCGAAAGAGTGCATATTGCGGCTTTCCCAGCTCGTGACGGATTTCCCGGAGATTGTGGAGATGGACATAAATCCCCTGCTGGTTCTGCCGGAGGGAGAGGGCGCGGTCGCCGTCGACGCGAGGGTTGTGCTGGGATAATAATAACCTGTCATTCCGAGCGCAGCCGAGGAATCCACATTTGAATTTTAAAATCAACTGCGGGTCCCTCCGCTACGGTCGGGACGACAAACATGGCAACCGCCCCATTTCACTGGAGGATTAAAATGGTCCCGCTATATGTAGGTTCCACGGCAGGCTATTCCGGCAAAAGCCTCGTCTCCCTGGGTCTTGCGCTCAAGATGCAGGAAGACGGGCTTCGGGTGGCTTACATGAAGCCGTACGGCAGGGTGCCGACGGTCGAGGGCGGCATCCTCACTGACGGCGACGTCCTTTTCATGAAAAAAAGACTCGGCCTCGCGGGGCCGCTTGAGAGGCTCTGCCCGGTCGTATACTCGCACGACCTCATGGCGGAAGCCCTGCGCGGACGCGGCAAAGATCTCCTGAAGAAGGTCATGGCGGCATATAAAACAATCGCCTCCGATGCCGACGCCGTAATCCTCGGCGGGGCAAGGAATATCTTCGACGGCAAATCCATAGGCATTTCCGGCGCAAGAATAATAAGTGAGACGGGCGCAAAGGCGCTTATAGTAGACCCCTTCAACGGCGAGGCATGCGTGGACTGCCTGCTTTCCGTCAAGGACTTCCTGGGCGAAAGCCTTGCCGGAGCCGTCATAAACCGCGTCCCTCCTGAGGGCATGGATTACCTGAAAGAGTCCGCCGGGCCGTTTTTAAAGCGAAAAGGCATCCCCCTCATGGGGATACTCCCCGCAGACCCCGTACTAAACTCCATGACCGTCCGGCAGGTGAACGAGTCGATAGGCGGGACGGTATTGTGCTGCGAGGAGAACCTGGACGAACTCGTCGAGAACCTCTCCATAGGCGCGATGGACGTCGAAAGCGCGCTGAAATATTTCAGGCGGACGCACAGCAAGGCCGTCATAACCGGCGGGCACCGCTCCGACATCCAGCTCGCCGCGCTGGAGACCTCGACAAAGTGCCTGATTTTGACAGGAGACCTCCTGCCGAATGCCCTCATCATCGCAAAGGCGAAGCTCTCCGGCGTGCCCGTGATAACGGTCAAGGGCGACACGCTCTCAACCGTCGAGCGGCTGGAATCTACGCTCGGCAAGGTGCGCATCCGCGAGGAGAGAAAGGTCGCGCGGGCGATGGAACTGATGCGTGCGCATTTCGATTTCTCCGCCCTCTACAAGGCAGCGGGAATAAGAAAGGGAGAGGCCGGGAATTAATGGAAAAGGCATGCACTATCGAGTCCGGGGAGGACAAGGCCTGGCGGGAGCTTGGGGAGGCGGACCCGCGCGAGGTCGAGACAAACAGCGGCGCAGGATATATCGAATCAAAAAACGTCTACAGGCTTGAGATACTCGGCGGGGTTTACGAGGTGTCCGCCAGCGAGAGAAGGATAACCTGCATATCCGAACCGGGCAGGAAACCTGAGTATTTCATAAGCCTCACGGCACCGATTTACCTTGTGCAGGCAAAACCGATTCTTCCTTCCGGCGAGCTTGTGAAGGAGGTTGCCGGCGGGGGATTCTTTTTCCGGGGGTCGCATACCCTGCCGCTTGACGCCATTGCCGGCAAATACGGGGCCGACAGGGATTCCTTCCTGAGGGCGGCGGCATGCGTGGGCGGGGTTTCCATGCCGGGCGGAGATGCGGCTTTTGCTTTCCATGCCTATCCCAGGATAGGCATGGCGTTCATGCTCTGGCTCGCGGACGAGGAGTTCGAGGCCAGGGCCGGCCTGCTTTTCGATTCCAACGCCCATCGGCACATGGCCCTCGACGCCCTGTGGGCGGTTGCGCTCACCGCCTGCCAGAGGATGCTGGCGTTCACTTCTTGACGTATTCATTTACCAGCTTCAGCAGTTCCGCCGTCTGGATCGGCTTGGAGAGGTAGGCGTTCGCGCCCAGGGCCAGCCCCTTCTTCCTGTCCTCCTCGGCGCCTTCCGTCGTTATTATGATTATCGGTATATCCTTGTGCTGGTCGTTCCCGCGGATAAGCGAGACGAGCTTCAGGCCGTCCATTATCGGCATGTTTATGTCCGTCAGGACGAGGTCGAATTTCTGCACCGAGAGCTTCTTCAGCGCGTCTATACCGTCCGTGGCCTCCATTAT
>JAJYGS010000003.1 GCA_021785055.1 Nitrospirota bacterium
GTTAAGGAGAACTTTATCCTAAAATGAAAGGTCTTGAAATCATCGGCGTGGAGCCGGGCGGCACGGCCCTCGATGTCGGAATCGGCAGGGGGGACAGGATAATCTCCATAAACGCCTCGCCCGTCCCGGATTACCTCGCGTACCGCTACCTGATAGCCTCGGAGGAGGTCGTCCTGCTGGTCGGGAAGAAGTCCGGCGGGGAAGTCGAGATAGAGATGGAAAAAGACGAGGACGACGACCTGGGGATTATCGCTGCGCCGATGAAGGTGCGCGCCTGCAACAACCGGTGCGTGTTCTGTTTCGTGGAGCAGATGCCGGGGGGCCTCCGTCGGACGCTTTACGTAAAAGACGAGGACTACCGCCACAGCTTCCTGCACGGCAACTACATCACGCTTACGACCCTGAAGGACGGGGATTACGACCGGATAATCCGCGAGCGCCTCTCGCCGCTTTACGTCTCCGTCCACGCCACGGACGATACCCTAAGGCGCTTCCTGCTCGGGAACTGCAAGGCGCCGTCCATTCTCGAAGGCATAAAAAAACTCACGGACGGCGGCATAAAGCTTCATACGCAGGCGGTCGTCGCTCCGGGGATAAACGACGGAGCGGCGCTTGTAAAAACCGCCGAAGACCTGGCGGCCCTCTATCCCGGCGCGCTCTCGCTCGCCGTCGTCCCGGTCGGGCTTACAAGACACAGGGAAAAGCTCTATCCGCTTCGGACATTCACGAAAAGTGAAGCTGCGCGGCTCCTCGACGGGCTGGAACCGCTCAGGAAAAAATACAGGAAGAAGTTCGGCGTGAGTTTCGTTTATCCGTCGGACGAATATTATTTGAAGGCCGGGCGGGATTTCCCTTTGGCCAGGGAATATGACGGCTATCCGCAGATGGACAACGGGGTGGGGCTGGTAAGGGATTTTCTGGACGGGTTCAAAAAAACGACGGGTAAGGCTTCTATTTTAAAAGAAAAAGTCAAAGGTGGATCCTTCGGCTTCGCTCAGGATGACAGACAAACATACAAGGTCAAAAAAATCATTTTAATTACCGGCAAATCCTTCGCTCCTATACTGAAAAATATCGCAAAAGAAATCGAGACGATAACCGGCCTGAAACTCTTCGTCCTGCCGGTAAAGAATAATTTATTCGGAGAGAAGGTAACGGTTGCCGGGCTTCTGTCCGGCAATGATATAATAGCCGCGCTGAGAGGCAGGAAGGCGGACGCCGCGGTTATCCCTTCCGTAACCATGCGGGACGGCGAAGGCGTGTTCCTCGACGACCTGACGCCGGATTATGTGGAGCGGGAGACGGGGCTGAAAATAATTATGGCGGAACCGACGGCGAAAGGGCTGGTGGAAGGCATTCTGTCATTGGCGCCATGAAAGGAGAATTATGAAAATTTCCGGCCATACGAAAGTCGTCGCCATATTCGGCGACCCGGTCGAGCACACGCTTTCCCCCGCGATGCATAACGCCGCCTTCGACGCGCTCGGGATGGACTGCGTATACGTGCCGTTCCATGTGCGGCCAAACGGCCTGAAGGGCGCCGTTTCCGGGCTTCGGGCGATGGGTTTTGCCGGCGCGAACATAACCGTCCCGCACAAGGAGCGCGTGATAGAGTTCCTCGACGAGGTGGACGAGGAGGCGAGGCTCCTTGGCGCCGTAAATACGATTGTAAACAGGGGCGGGATATTGACAGGATACAACACCGACGGGCGCGGGTTCGTAAAGTCGCTGAAAGACGACGCGAAATTCGACCCGAAAGGGAAAAAGGTCTTTATTCTCGGCGCGGGCGGGGCCGCCAGGGGGATCGCGTTCGCCCTTGTGAGCGCGGGCTCCGGTCCTGTATTCCTGTACGACGTGGACGGGCCGAAGAGGGACAAGCTGGTGCTCGACTTAAACACCGCGCTGAAGAAGGACGCGGCGCGCGCGGAACCTCTCGACCCGGACTTCATCCGCTCCTGCGCCCTGGTAATAAACGCAACGCCGCTCGGCATGCGCAAGAGCGACCCTATGCCCTTTCCGGCGGATTCCTTCAAAAAGGGCCAGCTATACTACGACATAATCTACAACCCGCCCGGGACGGCGGCCATGACCGCCGCGGAAGGCGCGGGAGCGAAGGTCTCAAACGGACTGGGGATGCTCCTGCACCAGGGCGTGATAGCCTTCGAGCACTGGCTGGGCGTCTCCCCGCCGGTGGAGGTGATGAGGGAGGCATTGAAACAGGGGCTGGAGGGCATTAAAAAGAATTAATATGCCGGCGTATTCCGGAAATCCGATTGTCCTTGACACGAAAGCCTTATATAACATAAAATTAGTCGTTAATTTCGAGCGTTACGTGCCCCTGGAGAACCTATAATGGCCGGCAGGCTCGGACAGTTGCTTGTGTCCGCCAATATGATAACGGACGAACAGCTCAAAAAGGCGCTTGCCGTCCAGCAGAAGGACGGCGGACGCCTTGGTTCCAACCTCGTAAAGCTCGGCTTTATCGACGAAGACAGGCTTATCTCCTTCCTCAGCAAACAGTACGGCATTCCGGCGGTAAATCTCCAGGAACTGGAAATAGACCAGGGGCTTTGCAAGCTTATTCCTTCGGACGTAGTCCAGAAATACCAGATAATGCCCATAAACAGGACCGGCGCCACCATCACCATAGCGATGGTGGACCCGTCAAACGTCTTCGCCCTCGACGACGTCAAGTTCATGACGGGCTATAACGTCGAGCCGGTCGTCGCGTCCGAGGGCGGGATAAAGGCTGCGATAAACAAATATTACGACACCGCGGAAGCCCTCCAGGACGTCATGGCCACGCTCAAGGAAGGCGACGAGAACGTGGACCTCATCATGGAGGAGGAAGAGGACGTAAACCTCGGCGAACTAAAGCAGGCGGTCGAGGACGCGCCCGTCGTAAAGCTCGTCAACCTCATCCTTACCGACGCTATCGCCAAGGGCGCAAGCGACATACACATAGAGCCGTACGAAAAATCCTTCCGGGTGCGCTACAGGGTGGACGGCGTGCTCTACGAGACCATGCAGCCGCCGATGAGGCTCCGGGCCGCGCTCACATCCCGCCTGAAGATCATGTCCGAGCTGGACATCTCGGAGCGCAGGCTCCCGCAGGACGGACGCATAAAGCTCAAGATGAAGGGCAAGGAGGTGGACCTCCGCGTATCGACGCTCCCGACGCTCTTCGGCGAGAAGATCGTCATGCGAATCCTCGACAAGGGGAACCTCCAGCTCGACCTGGCCAAGCTCGGTTTCGAGGAGAAGGCCGGGGCGGACTTTTTCAAGGCCATAAGCAGCCCTTACGGGATGGTTCTTGTCACGGGCCCCACGGGCTCCGGCAAGTCCACTACGCTCTATTCCGCGCTCAGCAACGTCAACAAAATCGACGTGAACATCATGACGGCGGAAGACCCCGTCGAGTATAACCTGATGGGTATAAACCAGGTTCAGATGAAAGACGAGATAGGGCTTAATTTCGCCGCGACCCTGCGCTCGTTTCTCCGGCAGGACCCGGATATAATAATGGTCGGCGAGATACGCGACTACGAGACCGCCGAGATTGCCGTCAAGGCCGCCCTGACCGGCCACCTCGTGCTTTCCACGCTCCACACGAACGACGCGCCCTCCACGATAAACCGCCTTCTTAATATGGGCATAGAGCCGTTCCTTGTCGCGTCCTCCACGATACTCATCCTGGCCCAGAGGCTCTGCCGGAGAGTATGCCAGAACTGCAAGGAGCCGGAGAAAGTCCCGCTCCAGGCGCTCATCGACATAGGCTTTGCGGAGGAGGAGGCGAAAGATGTAGTGCCGTACAAGGGGCACGGCTGCGACATCTGCGGCGGGACGGGCTACAAGGGCCGCGTCGCTCTCTACGAGGTCATGCCTATCTCGGAAGGCGTAAAGGAACTGATACTTGAGGGCGCCACGGCCACGGAAATAAAGAAGTGCATGTTGAACGACGGCTGCAAGTCGCTTCGCAAAAGCGGCCTCACCAAGATAAAGCAGGGCGTCTCTTCCATCGAAGAGGTGCTTAGGGTTACGTTCGGAGACTAACATCATGGCAAACCTGCACCAGCTTCTACAGACGATGATAGACAAGGGGGCTTCGGACCTGCACATAACCACGGGTACGCCGCCGCAGCTCCGTATAGACGGGCAGCTCGTCCCGATGAACCTTCCGCCGCTCTCAGCCGCCGAGACGAAGCAATTGTGTTACAGCATCCTGACGGACGTGCAGAAGCACAAGTTCGAGGAGAACGACGAGCTCGACCTCTCCTTCGGCATAAAGGGCCTGTCGCGGTTCAGGGCGAACGTGTTCCTGCAGAGGGGCGCCGTTGCCGCGGCCATAAGGAAGGTTCCTTTCAAAATACTTTCGCTTGAGGAGCTTAACCTCCCGCCGATAGTGGGCGAGCTTGTAAACAAGACGAGGGGTCTTATACTCGTTACCGGGCCGACCGGATCAGGAAAGTCCACCACGCTCGCGTCGATGATAGACAAGATAAACTCCGAGCGCCACGAGCATATCATAACCGTCGAAGACCCCATAGAGTTCCTGCACCAGCACAAAAAAGGGCTTGTGAACCAGCGTGAGGTCGGCGCCGACACGAAGGGTTTCAAACAGGCGCTGAAATACGTCCTCAGGCAGGACCCGGACATCGTCCTGATAGGCGAGATGAGAGACCTGGAGACGATGGAGGCGGCCCTGACCGTATCCGAGACGGGCCACCTCGCGCTTGCGACGCTCCACACCAACTCAGCCGTCCAGACGATAAACAGGATAATAGACGTGTTCCCGCCGCACCAGCAGCCGCAGGTCCGCGCCCAGCTTTCCTTCGTGCTGGAGGGCATTATAGCCCAGCAGCTTATACCGAAGATGAGCGGCCAGGGGCGCGTCATGGCCGCCGAGGTGCTGATACCCTCGCCCGCGATAAGAAACCTCATACGCGAGGACAAGATACACCAGCTTTATTCTTCCATGCAGACCGGACAGGCGAAGTTCGGCATGCTGACCATGAACCAGGCCCTTTACGACCTCTTCACGAAGAGGATAATCTCCTATGACGAAGCCCTGGGCAGAAGCCCTGTCCCGGAAGAGTTCATGGGGATGATGGCCAAGGGGGAAGCCCAGGCGGGCAAATCGCGATAAGAAGACAGTATCCGGAAGGAGGATGATTATGGCCTCGACTCTTACTTTCACATGGGCCGGCAGGAGCAGGGACGGCAAGGCCGCAAAAGGCGAAACCATCGCGTCCAACAAGGACGAGGCGATATCCCAGCTTCGAAAACAGGGGATCATCGTCACATCCATAAACTCCAGGTCCGGCATGAACATGGAGATAAAACTCCCCGCGTTCGGCAGTGGCGTGTCGGATAAGGACATTATCGTCTTTACCAGGCAGTTCGCGACCATGATAGACGCCGGGCTGCCGCTTGTCCAGTGCCTCGATATACTGGAGAAGCAGACGCCGAACAAAGCACTGGCGGGGGCTATCGGCAATATCCGGAAGGACGTGGAGGCCGGCTCTACGTACGCGGACGCCCTCGGAAAGCACCCGAAGATATTCAACGACCTGTATGTGAACCTTGTCGCGGCGGGCGAAGTGGGCGGCATCCTCGACACCATCCTTGGCAGGCTTACCACCTACATCGAAAAGAACATGAAGATAAAAAAGCAGATAAAGTCGGCCATGGTGTATCCCTCGATAGTCATGATCGTCGCCGTGGGCGTCATAGCCGTCCTGATGATATTCGTCATCCCGATGTTCGCGAAGATGTTCACGGATATGGGCGGACACCTGCCGGGCCCGACCCAGCTGGTCATCAACGTAAGCAAGTTCATGACCAACTGGAAAAAGATGCTGCCCGTCCTCGTCGTCATCGGCGGCTCTGTTTTAGGCATCAAGAAATATTACTCCACGAAAAAAGGACGGCTTGTCATGGACAGGATGTTCCTTAACGCGCCGATAATCGGGCCGTTGATAAGGAAGGTCTCCGTCTCGAAATTCACCCGCACCCTGGGCACGCTGATGGCCGCGGGCGTTCCCATCATGGACGGCCTTGAGATTGTCGCGAAGACCGCCGGGAACAAGGTAATCGAAAATACCGTCATGGAAACCCGCGCCAGCATCAGCGAGGGCAAGACGCTCTCCGAGCCGCTCCTGCGCTCGAAGGTCTTCCCACCGATGGTCACTCAGATGATCTCCGTCGGCGAGACGACAGGCGCCCTCGACTCCATGCTCTCCAAGATTGCCGACTTCTATGACGACGAGGTGGACGCGGCGGTCGATGCCATGACGGCGGCCCTCGAGCCCGCGCTGATGGTATTCCTGGGCATCACCGTCGGCTATATAATCATCGCCATGTATCTGCCCATATTCCACCTGGCAGACGTCGTAGGCTGATGGCGTTCGAAAGCGGCGCTCCGGGCGAAGCCGGTTTCGACGACCGGGAGCTTCGCCCCAAGGTAAAATGGCTGATGATACTGAGGGTGACGGTAGTCACCCTCCTCCTGGGGTCTCTGGCCGCCCTCCAGTTCTACCAGTCCCGCAGTGTGCCCCGCTCTATATATTTCATTATAATCGCCACGTATCTCCTTACCATATCCTACTCCATCCTCTTTAACAGGATGAAGCGCTTAGCCCCGCTCGCTTACGCGCAGATACTCATCGACCTGGGGCTTGAGACCGGCATTGTCTTTGCCACGGGAGGCATGGACAGCGCTTTCTCTTTTACGTATTTCTTCTCGATAATCGCCGCCGGGATAATGCTCTACAGACGCGGAGCATTCCTGATTGCGTCCCTTGCCGGGATAGCATACGGGGCGCTGGTGGACCTCCAGTATTACGGCGTCCTGGCGCCTGCGCCGGGCAGGATTTATGCCCACGGCGAGCTGTTGTATAATATATTCTTGGACTTTATTGCGTTTTATACCGTAGCCTTCCTCGCAGGCACCTTGTCCGTAAGGCTGAAGGCGGCGCGCGAAGAACTGGCCGAGAAGGCTTTCGACCTGCGCGAGCTCCAGGCGTTGAACGAGAACATTGTCAGGAGCATGGCCGACGGTATGGCGACGATGGCCCCGAACGGCAGAATAGGCGCCTTCAACAAGGCCGCCGAGGAGATAACGGGGCTTAAGTTCGAGGACGTACGCGGGCGCGCCCTGGAGGAGATTTTCAGCCTGCCGGAGTTTCACGGGTTCCCGGAACCGGGCTCTTCGCAGACGGCCCCCTATCGCTGCGAGATACCTTTCTCGAGGAAAGACAGGGCGCTCACGCTTGGGCTGACCATTTCGCCGCTCAAGGACGAAAAGGGCGGTTACGGCGGTCTGCTCTGCATATTTCAGGACATCACCCCTATAAAGGAGATGGAGGCGGAGATACAGAAGAAGGACAGGCTTGCCGCAATCGGCGAGCTTTCCGCCGGGATGGCGCACGAGATAAGAAACCCGCTGGCCTCCCTCTCCGGGTCGCTCCAGATATTAAAGGAGGAGCTCTCCCTAAGCGGCGACAACTTAAACCTCATGAACATCGCCTTGAACGAAATGGAACGCCTGGACAGGATAGTTACGGAATTCCTGGTTTATGCCGGGCCGAAGATCCCGGCAATGGAAGAGTGCGACATGGCGCAGATAATCCGGGATACCGCAAACCTCGTGAAGGGCGGCGGGAAATACGCCGAAGACGCGGACTTGAGGCTTGAACTGCCCGATGCCCCGGTGCGGATTCTGGCGGACCAGGGGCAGATGAGGCAGGTGCTCTTAAACCTGGCGATTAACGCCGTCCAGTCCCTGTCCGGGCCGGGGACGGTTGCGATAAAACTCGTCCCGGACAAGGACTATATCGGTATAATCGTGGAAGACAGCGGCTGCGGCATACCAAGAGAAGACATGGACAAGATATTCTATCCTTTCTATTCCACCAAGGAGGGCGGCTCCGGGCTTGGGCTTTCGATTGTCTACAGGATTGTGGAAGACCACGGCGGCAGGATACGCGTGGAGAGCAGGCCCGGCAAGGGGAGCAGGTTCACCGTGAAAATACCTGTCGGGAGGGCGGCCTGAAATGGGCAGGATACTTGTAGTAGACGACGAGAAATCCATGCGGGATTTCCTGTCCATCATGCTGAAGAGGGAAGGGCACGTGCCCGTCGCGGCGGAGAACGGCGAGAAGGCGGCGAGGCTCCTTAAAGACGATATATTCGACCTCGTAATCACGGACGTCAGGATGCCGGGAATGGGAGGTATGGATTTCCTCAAGGTCGTGAAGGAGCAATCGCCGGAGACGGTCGTCGTCCTGATAACGGCATACGCCACGGCGGAGAGCGCCGTAGAGGCCATGAAACACGGCGCATACGACTACATAATGAAGCCGTTCAAGGTGGACGAGATAAAGCTCGTCGTAAAGAACGCCCTTGAGAAGCGCCAGTTGCGCGAGGAAAACGTCCTGCTTCGGCGGGAGCTCGAGGCCGAGAAGGGATTCCAGAATTTCATCGGCCATTCCGCGGCCATGGAGCGCGTCTTCGAGCTTATATCGAAGGTCGCCGACAAGGCCAGCACGGTGCTCATAACGGGCGAGTCCGGAACCGGGAAAGAGCTTGTGGCGCGCGCGCTTCATAACTTAAGCGGCAGGCGCGACAAGCCGTTCATGTACATCCACTGCGGAGCGCTGCCGGAGCAGCTGCTGGAGTCCGAGCTTTTCGGGCACGTCAAGGGCTCCTTCACGGGCGCGGTGGAGAACAAGGCCGGACTTTTCGAGGTGGCCCAGAGCGGCACCGTATTCCTCGACGAGCTGGCCGAGACCACCCAGACCTTCCAGGTAAAGCTTTTGCACGTGCTCCAGGAGAGGGAGTTCAAGAGGGTCGGCGGGACGGTGGATATAAAGGTGGACGTCCGGATAATCGCCGCCACGAACCGGGACCTGAAGGAAGAGATAGCGAAGGGGAACTTCCGCGAAGACCTGTTCTACAGGCTGAACGTCATACCGATACACCTGCCCCCCTTAAGGGATCGAAAAGAGGACATCCCGGCGCTGGCCGAGCATTTCCTGAAGAAGTTCTGCAAGGACGGCGATTCCATGAAGATTACTCCTGAGGCCATGGCGCTCCTGACGGACTACGCCTGGAAAGGGAACGTGCGCGAGCTGGAAAACGTCATGGAGCGTGCCTGCACCCTAAGCGAAGGCGTGTTCATCACCGCGGACCACCTACCCTCCGACCTCAGGGGCGAGCGCAGGAGGCGGGTCGGGCCGATTCCGGACGTGATACCGGACGCCGGAGTAGAGCTTGAGGGCATACTGGACGAGATGGAGAAGGAATTCCTTTTGAAGGCGCTCAGAAAGGCCGACGGCTCGAAGACGGAGGCCGCAAGGCTCCTGAGGCTTACTTTCCCGTCGTTTAGGCACCGTATGAAAAAGCACGGGCTGGAGTAGGTATGATTCTTGCTTCCATTTGGAGGTAATAAAAGACGCTCCAACCATAAGAGGTAAAAAATGAGATGCCGATTGAATAAGCAGGGCGGTTTTACGCTGATAGAGCTTATGCTCGTTGTCGCCATCATAGGCATTCTCGCCTCCGTAGCGGTGCCAAGCTACATGAGCTACCTGGCCACGACCAGGCAGGCCGAGGCCAAGGGGAGCCTGGGCGGAGTTTTCATTAACGAACAGGCGTACTATGTGGAATTCGACACATATTCAAGTTTCTCCGCCATAGGCTTCGGCCTGGGAGGAACGGCGAAATATTATGACTTTACGGTTACTGCGCCCTCCGGCAACTCATGGCCGCCGAACGCCTGGATAGGCAAGGACGGCACTCCGGGCAACGGCCCTCCGGGCGGCGTAACGTTGCATTTAAATAAAACGCCGTTCGCCTCCAGGACCTCCTTTTACTGTATCGCGGCAGGCGCTATCAGCGGCAACAACGTCTACGACGTCTGGCATATAGATCAAACAAGCCAGGTAAAAAACGACTGGGACGGCGTCTATCAGATGAATTGATGAAAATCATCACCCATCGTGATGTTTTTCATCAATTGTGGTTTTAAATTTTTTATATGCCTGTTAAATTGTCTTATTTATCGAAGGGTTGAAAAATCAAGATTCTGGCACGGATGTTGCTCTATCAAAAGGCAGAGAAAAAATCAGACAGCCCGGGAAAGGGGGGATGGCAAAGAGAGCGGCAGGGCAAGAGAAGTTAATAAAAAAGCAGGGGCGCAATTTATTGTGCCCGTAAAGAAAGGGAAAAGAAAATGTTTAAGCGCATGCACGGCAAAAAAGGTTTCACCCTCATCGAACTCATGATAGTCGTCGCCATCATAGGCATACTGGCCGCTATAGCCATACCGAACTTCCTTAAATATCAGGCGAAGTCCAAACAGTCCGAGGCGAAAACCAGCCTTGGCGCCATAGGTACCAGCGCCGAGGCGTGGCGGGCGGAACACGACACGTACGTCGCGAACAAATCGCAGCTTGCGTGGGCGCCCCAGGGCCAGAACCGCTATGCCTATTTTTACAACGGGCTTATGATTTATTCGTCGTTCATTGACCCGGCTAACGGCACCAGGGATACCGCCCCCACCGGCTCATATATCGGTACCAAATCCCCAGCCTCTCTGAATACTTACACCTCCGTTGCGGCCGGCGTGATCTCCACCAACGCCGGAGACGACGTATGGACTTACACTGACCAGAGAGTGCTTAATAACTTCCCGATCGGTATCTAATATAAACCCTTCAGCATGAGATGTCCGGAATGGGGGTGAGTTTTCTCGCCCCCATTTTTTTTACAAACAAGCTGCGCAGCCGCCATGAACAAAAAGGGCTTTACGTTAATCGAGCTTATGGTTGCTGTAGCCATCGTCGGCATACTCGCCGCCATAGCCCTCCCGAACTACATGCTCTACAGGGCAAGTTCCAGGGCGGCTGAGGCGAAGTCGAACCTGGGCGGGATAGGCACCGCGGCCTTGAGCTACAAGGCCGAATATAATACCTATAAGCTCCAGACCAGCGTCGGTCTCACCTGGCAGCTTGTGGGCAGGGCGCGTTACGACTACTGGTACGATAATAGACATATCGGCGCTCACGACCCTTCATTCATCGGCGGCGGCGACCACAGCGCCTTTTCGACGACAACGTCCTTTATGGCCTCCGCATCCGGCGATGTCAACAGCGGCGGATGGGATTCCGACCAGTGGACGTACAATCAGAACAGGATACTTATTCATCTCAAGAACGGATTTTGATTCATCTATCGGTTTTCGTTATTTTTTTCTGTAAAAATCCTTAAAAAAGTGTTATATAATATTTAACGTGCAGGGGGGACAATTTCGGGGCATTTTCATTGCGCCCGCGGGCTTTAGGTAAATCGCGCCCCTACGGTAACAGGGAAATCCTGAAAATGAGAATCGCAAGCATATTCCTCGCGTTGTTTATAATACTGGACGGCGCCCTCATATATAATTCACAGAAAAAAATAGAGGCGCTGAACTACGGCATATCCGGGGCCCGAAGCCTTCCGAATATCCCGGACGGCAAATACCTTAAAAGAATTTCACTCGGCCAGAATTCGCTGCTTGCCGACCTCATCTGGCTTCGGGCCATACAGGTGATGGGCGAAAAGAATGTTACACGGAAAGACGCGGAATGGATATACCATGCCGTGTCAACGGCGACAGACCTCGACCCGAAATTTTATTATATGACCGAACTCGGCGGCATATACCTTACATCCGTCGCCGGCAACCATAAACTCAGCATAAAGCTCCTGAAGAAGGGTTACGAGAACAACCCGGACACCTGGGAGTTCCCGTTCTTCATAGGCTTCAATTACTTCTTTTATCTCAAGGACTTCAAGCAGGCCGCATATTACATGGGCATCGGGGCGGAGCTTCCGAAAAAACCCGCATATCTGCCCCTTCTCGCTTCGCGTCTGTACGCGCAGGCAGGAGACCCCCGCTACGGCATGGAACTTACGGAAGCGATTTATGAAAACACGAAAAACGAAAAGGTCAGGGAAGCCCTCCGGCACAGGATGAAGGAGCTTCAGGTGGAGATAAACCTCGATGCGCTGGAAAGAGAGGTCGGGGCCTATAAAAACAAATTCGGCAGGTACCCGGCGTCGGTGCAGGAACTTCTGGCCGGCGGGTTTATAAAGACCGTGCCTGTGGACGGCCTAGGCGGGGAATATATCATAAATCCAGAGACCGGAGAGGTGTCCAATACGAAGATGGCCAGGAGGCTCAGGATATACCGCAAGGGGGTGATATACCCCAGGGGGAAGAAGCGATGATACGGACGGAAGGCTTGAAGATGGAGTTCCATGTAGGGTTCTTCCGGAAGCGGGTTGTGGCGCTGAAGGGCCTGACGATGGAGGTGAAGAGGGGCGAGGTGTTCGGCTTCCTTGGGCCGAACGGCGCGGGCAAGACCACTACTCTCAAGATACTCATGGGCCTCGTGTATCCGACCGGCGGGGCGGCGTGGCTTATGGGCCGCCCCATAAGCGACTCCTCGGTAAAGAGGAACATCGGCTTCCTGCCGGAACAGCCCTACTTCTACGACTACCTCACGGCGGCGGAGTTCATGGACCTCTCCGGGAGGCTTTTCGGTATGCGCAGGAAGGAAAGAGAGGCGAGGGCCGAAGAGCTTCTCGACATGGTCGGCCTCTCCGGCGCGAAGAACCTCCAGCTTCGCAAGTTCTCCAAGGGCATGCAGCAGAGGATAGGCATAGCGCAGGCGCTCATAAACGACCCGGAGCTTGTCGTGCTCGACGAACCCATGAGCGGGCTCGATCCTGTGGGCAGGAAGCAGGTCCGGGACATAATCCTGGGCCTTAAGGACAAGGGAAAGACCATATTTTTTTCCACGCACATCCTCCCGGACGTGGAGGTGATATGCGACCGCGTCGGGATACTCGTCCGGGGCGAGCTTCGGGCGATGGGGACAGTGGACGAACTTCTCTCCGGCACGAAGGTGAAGTCCGTCGAGATGACCTTTGCCGGCGTATCCGGCGAGAATCTCTCCAGCCTTGAGCGCATGGCGTCCGGGACGGTTACGCGCGGAAGCGAGACCACGGCCACGTTTGGCGACCAGGAGGCCGCAAGAGCCGCCAAGAGGCTCGTTTTTGAATCCGGCGGAGAGATAATCTCGCTCATCCCGCACAAAAGCTCGCTTGAGGACCTGTTCATGGAAGAGGTGGGAAAAAGAAAATGAAAGTTTACGCCATAGCTATAAACACGTTCAAGGAAGTTATACGGGACAAGATTTTTTATTCCCTCGTTTTTTTCGCGCTGCTCCTGCTGGGCGCGTCCATGCTCCTCTCCACCCTCACGCTTGGGGAACGCTCCAAGATAATCGAGGACCTCTCGCTCTCAAGCATAGAGATATTCGGGGTAATAATCTCCATCTTCGTAGGCATAGGTCTTGTGGGCAAGGAGCTTGAGAAGAAGACCATTTACATAATAATCTCGAAGCCCATAAAACGCTGGCAGTTCCTGCTCGGCAAGTACCTTGGGCTGGCCCTTGTTCTGCTGTCCTATATCTCCGTAATGACGGCCTGCTACATGCTGGAGCTGAAGTTTTATCTGAACGAACTGCCCTGGCAGACTCTCATGGCCGTGCTCCTTATATACGTCGAGCTCCTGACCGTTACGGCCTCGGCGATATTGTTTTCCACGTTCTCCACCCCCACGCTCTCGGCGAGCTACGCCCTCGCGCTCTACGTCATAGGGCACATGACGGAAGACCTCCGGGGCCTGGCGGCAAAGACCGGCCAGGCGGGAGTGAAGGCCGTCCTGAATTTCGTTTATTATTTCCTGCCGAATCTCGAAGACTTCGACATAAAGGCCAAAACCGTCCACGCCATACCGGTTTCCGCCGAATATATCCTGATGTCCGTATCGTACGGCCTGATGTATGTAATGGCGATACTCGCCCTCTCCGTGCTTATATTCCAGCGGCGGAACTTCAAATAAAGACAGGGGCCGACACATGGGTCGGCCCCTGTCTTTTTTACCCGTCAGGCATAAAATCTGTGGAAAGAAGCCCCCGCCCGTGATATAATTCCTCACCCTTTGTATACCCAAAAGCCGGGGTATTCAAGAGACCTGCGTCTTGCGAAAGCCTTCCGAAGGAGGCCGCATGAAGGTACTGATTATTTCGACCAACCGGGAAAACCTCCCGGACCCTGTAGCTCCGATAGGGGCCGCGTACGTAGCCGCCGCCGTCGGCTGTGCGGGGCACGAGGTCAGGTTCCTCGACCTCCAGTTCGCCGTGGACGTGCCGGTGTCCATAAAGGACACGGTGCGCGCGTTCAGGCCCCATGTCATAGCGCTTTCCATCAGGAATATAGACAACGTCGCCTTCCCGCACAGCCAGTCCTATCTCCCGGACATACTCCTCGTCGTCCGGACGCTCAAGGCCATAGGCGCGAAGCTCGTCGTGGCGGGAGGCGCGGCCTTCACGCTCATGCCGCACGAGATACTAAGCGCCCTGGGGCTTAACATAGGCATCGTCGGGGAGGGCGAGACCGCGTTACCGGAGCTCCTGCTGCGCATTCGGGACAGGCTCCCCGTAAACGACCTCCCCGGTCTTGCATACCGCTACAAGGGCGAGATAATAATAAATCCGCCCAGGAAGATAACTAACCTGGACGCATCGCCTGAGCCGGACAGGGGTTTAATCGAAAACGACCTGTACATGGCGGAAGGCGGGGCCGGGAACATCCAGACGAAACGCGGCTGCGCGTTCGGCTGCTCCTACTGCACGTATCCCATCGTCGAGGGGCACAAGGTGCGCCTGAGAACGCCCGCGCTCGCGGCGGCGGAGTTCGAGCGTGCGTCGAAGCAATACGGCCTCAGGCACATATTCATAGTGGACAACGTCTTCAATTTCCCGACGGACCACGCAAAGGAGTTCTGCCGGGAGCTTATAGCCCGTGGCGTATCCGCCGCCTGGAGCTGCTATGTAAACCCGGCGCACATGGACGAAGAGCTTGTCGATTTAATGCTCAAGGCCGGATGCAAGGGGGTGGAGTTCGGCACGGATTCCGGCGTGGACGCCATACTTGCGAACCTCGGCAAGGGCTTTTCCGTGGAAGACATAACCGGCGCCTCGAAGCTTTGCAGGGACGCCGGCCTTCCGTTCTGCCACAGCCTGCTTTTGGGCGCGCCGGGCGAGACGGCTGATACCGTGGCCGAGAGCCTTTCGCTGATGGACAGCCTGAAGCCGAACGCTGTCATTGCGATGCTCGGCATAAGGGTATTTCCCGGCACCGGCCTTGAGCGGCGCGCAAAGGCGGAAGGTGTCATCAAGGACGGCGGCCCCGGCCTTAAGCCCATGTTCTATTTCTCGCCCGCGCTCGACATGGACGCCGTGTCCCAGTGCCTTGCCCGCTACGGGCGCGAGCATGCTAATTTCATCATGCCGGGCATACACCTGCGCATGACGGACAAGATAAGGACGAGGCTGCGCTCTTACGGTTTCACAGGCCCCCTGTGGGAATATCTGAGGGCGTAGATGGGCAAAACCGCTTTCATTTTCCCCGGGCAGGGTTCGCAGTATGTAGGTATGGGCCGGGAGCCGTACGAGGGCTTCCCGGAGGCGCGCGGGCTTTACGAGGCGGCCTCGGAAATCTCGCGGCTCGACATCAAAAAGCTCTCCTTCGAGGGGCCGCAGGGCGACCTCGACAGAGACGTCCCCGCCCAGCTCTGCGTGTTCGTATGCAACGAGGCCTGGAGGCTGAAGCTCCTGAGAGACGGCATAACGCCCGACGCCGTGACAGGCTACAGCCTGGGGTTTTACTCCGCACTCGCCGCCTCCGGGGCGGCGTCGTTCGAGGAGGCCGTCAGGCTCGTAATCTCCGCAGGCAATCACGCCCAAAAGCAGAACGAAAAGACCCCCGGCGCGATGGCCGCGGTAATAGGCCTGCCCGTGGATGAGATTGAGGATGTTTGCAGTGAAACCGGAGGCGTCTGGGTGTCGAACGTAAACGCGGCGCGGCAGATACTCGTCTCCGGCCTTAAAGGCCCGGTGGACGAGGCCGTCCGGCTCTCGCTCTCGCGCGGCGCGCTCCACGCCTACCTCCTGCCGATGGGCGCGGCGTATCACTCCCCGCTGATGAAGGACGCCTCCGAAGCGTTTATGGCCGATGTCGCAAGGGTAAATTTCCGCACCCCTGTCATACCGCTTCTTTCCTACATAGACGCCCGGTTTATCGAAGGCCCGGCGGAGACGGCGGGCGTCCTGGGCAGGCACCTGCACTCTATGGTCCCGTGGAAGGACTCGGTACTGAAGCTGATAGACGCGGGTTACGACAATTTCATCGAGGCCGGGCCGGGGAGCGCCCTGACACGGATGGTGAGGTGGATCGACAGAAACGTCAAGGCCGCCTCCGCCCAGGACGTCATATCGGCGAGGGTGTAGAAATGGGTGTTTTAAGCGGGATGAGCGCCGTCGTTACCGGCGGCACGAAGGGCATAGGACGCGCGGTCTCGCTCGCATTCGTGCGCGAGGGGGCCTCCGTTGCCGCAATATATCACGGCGACGACAGCTCCGCCGAGGCGTTTCTTTCCGAGGCGCAGGAAGCCGGGAAAGCCATTGTCATAAAGGCGGACGTATCCGACTCAGGAAACGTGAACCGGGCCTTCGAACGTGTGAAGGCGGAGATTGGCGCGCCGCTTGTCCTCGTGAACTGCGCCGGGGTGATAAAGGACGGCTTTATGATGCTCATGCGCGAGGAGGACTGGGACAGGGTAATCGCTGTGAACTTGAAAGGGACGTTCAACTGCTGCAAGGCCGCCTGCCGGGGCATGATAGGGGCGAAGAAGGGCAGGATAATAAACATGGCCTCGCCATCCGCCATTACGGGCAGGGCCGGCCAGACGAACTACTCCGCGTCCAAGGGCGGCGTAATCTCCATGACGAAGTCCCTGGCGAGGGAACTCGCCCCCTTCGGCGTAACCGTAAACGCCATCGCCCCCGGAGTTATTCATACGGAGATGACCGATACCCTTCCGGAGAAAATAAAGTCCGACCTGCTCTCCCATATCCCGCTTGCAAAGTTCGGCTCCCCGGAAGACATCGCCAAAACGGCGCTCTTCCTTGCCTCGGATGACGCAGCCTACATAACCGGCCAGACCATCTCCGTTGACGGCGGGATAGCGATATAACGCCCCCCCTGTCACCCCCTTATCTTAAGAGAGGGGTGAAGGAGAAAAACCTGGATTCCCGATAGAGACATTCGGGAATGACGACA
>JAJYGS010000035.1 GCA_021785055.1 Nitrospirota bacterium
GCTACGGCGTCTCTGCCGATTGTGGACGCAGCTCTCCCGGAGCGCGTGGTAATCCCCATGTCCATGCATATCGGCGCGCCCGCGAAGCCGATTGTCGGCGTGGGCGATGCTGTCAAGAAAGGCCGGAAGATAGGCGAGGCGCAGGGAGTGGTATCGGTTCCCGTCCATGCCTCCATATCCGGCAAGGTCATCGCCGTCGGGAACTTTCCGTCGCCGATGGGAGCCGACGCCCAGGCCGTGGTCATAGAGTCGGACGGCAAAGACGAATGGGCGGACGAGTTGGCCGGGCATGACGACTACCTCTCGCTCAATCCCGACGTCCTGCGGAATATCATAAAAGAGGCCGGCATCGTCGGCATGGGCGGCGCGACGTTTCCCTCGCACGTGAAGCTCTCCCCTCCGAAGGAAAAGAAGATAAGATACGCCATCTTGAACGGCGCGGAGTGCGAGCCGTATCTTACGGCGGACGCCCGTCTGATGGAGGAGAATCCGGGCGACATAATCGAGGGCCTGAAGATTATAATGGCCATCCTCCGGGTGACGGAGGGTTTCGTCGGCATAGAGGACAACAAAAAAGCCGCGATAAGAGCCATGTCCGCCGAGGCGGGCAAGGTTGCCTGCGAGCTTATGGTGGAGACTTACTACGAGCGGGGCGGTATACAGTATGAAGTCCCGAAGGGCTGCAAGATGGGCGTCTGGGTCGTACAGCTCCCCGTGAAATACCCGCAAGGCTCGGAGAAGCAGCTCATAAAGGCGGTAACGGGCCTTGAGGTCCCGCCGGGAAACCTGCCGATGGACGTCGGCGCCGTCGTGCAGAACGTCGCCACAGCCGCGGCGATATACCAGGCGGTGCGCTACGGAAGGCCGCTGATAGAGCGCGTCCTTACCGTTACCGGGCCGGGGATAAACGAGCCGAGGAACATGCGGGTGCGAATCGGGACGCTATTCGAGGACGTTATCTCCCAGTGCGGCGGGATTAACAAAAAGGCCGTGAAGGTCGTCATGGGCGGGCCTATGATGGGAATAGCCCAGGCGAACTTCGGCGTTCCTGTCGTGAAGGGCACGTCCGGGATTGTCGCCCTTTCGGAGAAAGAGGCCGTGAACGTCATGGACTTCGGCCCCTGCATACGCTGCGGGCGGTGCATAGACGTCTGCCCGATGGGCCTGAACCCAAGCGTCCTGGGCCAGCTTATCGAGAAGGGACATTTCGAGGAGGCGAAGGAATACGGGCTTATGGACTGCTTCGAGTGCGGCTCGTGCTCGTTCGTATGCCCGTCGAACAGGCCGATGGTCCAGTTCGCGAAATGGGCCAAGAGGGAACTGGCAAAAAAGAAGGCAAAGGCGTCGTAAATTAATAGTAGGGGCCGACCCATGTGTCGGCCCCGGATTTAAAAAAGGGAGGACACGCGGGTCCTCCCCTGCGGTTTTGTAAGGGCTGGCACATGTGTCGGCCCCGGATTTAAAAAAGGAGGACACGCGGGTCCTCCCCTGCGGTTTTGTAAGGGCTGGCACATAGGGCGGCCCCGGATTTAAAAAAGGGAGGACACGCGGGTCCTCCCCTGCGGTTTTGTAAGGGCTGGCACATAGGGCGGCCCGCTTTTCTATCGTTCTATTATAACTTAAAAATGGACACCGAAAAAAATCCTCAAGGGGAGGCAAGGGTTTTTCGCGCCTCGGTAGGCCCGCACATCAGGTCGGGCGAGAGTGTGCCGCATATAATGTGGACGGTCTCGGCGGCCCTGATGCCTGCGGCGGGACTTTCCGTATATTATTTCGGAGTAAGGGCCCTTTTAATACTCGTCATATCCATCGTCTCCTCGGCGGCCTTCGAGGCGCTCGCCCAGAAGCTTGCGGGGGCGAAGGTTACCGTAAGCGACGGCAGCGCAATCCTCACCGGCCTTCTCCTTGGGATGAACCTGCCCGCATCGGCGCCATTTTATCTTCCCGTAATCGGTTCCGCGGTCGCCGTAATAATCACAAAACAGCTCTTCGGCGGCCTCGGCTACAATATTTTCAATCCCGCCCTCATTGGCCGCGCGTTCCTCATGGCCTCGTTTCCGAGGTTTATGACGACATGGCCCATCCCGCAGGGCTCTCTTTCGCTTGCAAGGCCCGACGCCGTTACCGGCGCCACGCCCCTGGGCGTCCTCAAGGAAGAGGGCTACCGGAAGCTCCTTTCCCATTTCGCAAGCCGGCACGACATGTATGTCCAGCTCCTGCTCGGGCACAGAGGCGGCGCGATGGGCGAGACGGGCGTCATAGCCCTTCTCTTCGGCGCGGCATACCTGCTCTACAAGGGCTATATCACCTGGCACATACCCGTAACTTTCATTGCGACCGTCGCCGCCCTGACCGCCGTATTCGGGGGAGACCCGTGGCTTGCCATGCTCTCCGGCGGGCTTGTGCTCGGCGCGTTTTTCGTGGCCACGTACGACGTTACCGTCCCGCAGCTAAAGCGCGCGCAGGTGGCCTTCGGCCTGGGGTGCGGCATAATCACGGTGCTTATAAGGCTTGAGGGCGGCTATCCCGAAGGCGTCTGTTATGCGATACTCCTTATGAACTGCTTCACCCCGCTGCTCGACAGGGCGTTTCGGCCACGCAAGTTCGGAGAGGCATCGGCGAAGGCATGAACTCCAGGGACATCATAAAAATAACGCTGAACCTCGTTATCATCTGCGTCGTGGCCGGCGTGATACTCTCCGTCGTCTGGGTCGTTACGAATCCCGTCAGGCTTGAGAAAAAGGCCGAGGAACTCCGGGCGGCGCAGAAGGCGCTCGTTCCCCAGGCGCAGAACATAACCGAGGCCGAGAAGTTCGTCTCCGCCAGCGGCAAGGAAGGAGTTATCTACAAGGCGACCGCAGGCGGAAAGACCGTGGGATACATTATTAAGGCGTACGCCAAGGGCTACTCAAGCTTCATCGAGATGCTCGTCGCCGTGGATATGGACTACAGGATTATCGGCATCCAGATACTCTCGGAGCAGGAGACGCCGGGACTGGGCGCCGAGATGGAGAAAAAGTGGTTCAAGGGCCAGTTCAGGGGCAAGACGGAAGACCACCTGATTGTGATAAAGGGCGAGACGAAGACCGACATACAGGCAATCTCCGGCGCGACGATCTCTTCGAGGGCCGTAACCAGCGGCGTGAAGGCGGCCATAGACGCCCTGCGCGTAGCGCGGGAAAAGGACAGGACGCTGTAACAAAGGGGCCTGTCATTCCGAGCGAAGTCGAGGAATCTACATCTGACTTCTAAATTCAACTGTAGGTCCCTCCACTTCGGTCGGGACGACAAAAATTAATCTGCGTATAAATTATGGCGACGTCATACAAAAAACTTATCTTAAACGGCATCTTCTCGGAGAACCCGGTCTTCAGGCTCGCGCTCTCGCTATGCCCGGCGGTGGCCGTAACGACCTCCGTAAGGAACGGGTTCCTGATGGGAGTGGCCGTTCTGTGCGTTATGACGATGGTGAACATCACCGTCTCGCTCCTTCGGAACCTCATCAACCCGAAGGTGCGCATCCCGGCGTATATACTCATAATCGCGACATACGTAAGCATAACGGAAATGGTGATGTCCGCATA
>JAJYGS010000153.1 GCA_021785055.1 Nitrospirota bacterium
CGAGCTTGTGGGGCTTCCATCCGGCGGGGTAAACTTCGAGGTCGGATTCATTAAGGTTACCGGCAAGGGCTCGAAGGACAGGCTTATCCCCCTGGGAAAGGCGGCGCTGGATGCGCTCCGGAGATATATTGAAACGGCCAGGCCACTGCTCCTTAAGCAGAAAGAATGCGAATATCTTTTCGTCACGCGCAGGGGCGGCGGTCTAACGCGGCAGGGCTTCTGGAAGATAATCGGGAGATACGCCCGGAAGGCCGGGATAACGAAGCGGATTTCCCCGCACATGCTGCGGCACTCCTTCGCCACGCACCTCCTGGAGCATGGGGCTGACCTCCGGAGCGTGCAGATGATGCTTGGGCATGCGGATATTTCCACGACGCAGATATACACGAAGGTGGAGGTCTCGCGGCTTAAAAAGATGCACGAGGAAATGCATCCGAGGGGGTAAATCCCCCTCTAATCCCCCTTTATAAAAGGGGGAAGCCGAAGGCGGGGGGATTTGAAAACAATATGGACGTAATAACCTGTCATTTAAACGCGGATTTCGACGCCGTCGCATCGATGATGGCGGCGAATAAACTCTACCCGGACGCCCGGCTGGTCTTTCCCGGCGCGCAGGAGCGGAGCATCCGCGAGTTCTTCCTTAGTTCCACGCTCTACGCCCTTAAATTCGACCGCATAAGGAATATCGACCTGGACAGTATAGACCGCCTCGTCCTGGTGGACACCAAGAGCCGTGAGCGCATCGGGAAGTTTGCCGGGATACTCGACAGGCCGGGGCTTAAGATACACATCTACGACCATCACCCCTTCACTGACGACGACATACGCGGGGAGTTCGAGATGGTAGAGCCGCTCGGGGCCTGCACGACAATCTTCGCGGAGATTTTCCAGGACAAAAATATCGACATAACGCCGCTCGAAGCCACGGTCATGGCGCTTGGGATATACGAGGAAACCGGCTCCCTCGTCTTCACGTCCACCACCCCCAGGGACATAAAGGCAGCCGCATGGGTCCTGTCCAGGGGCGCGAACTTAAACATCGTCTCCGACTTCATAACGCGCGAACTTTCCGCAGAACAGATAAGCCTGCTCGACGAGCTTCTGAAATCCACTACCGCCTATACCATCGGCGGGATAAAGGTGGCGATAGCGCGCGCATCTACGAAAAAATACGTGCAGGACCTTGCCGTGCTCGCGCACAAGATACGAGACATTGAGAACCTCGACGCGCTCTTCTGCGTTGTGCGGATGGAAGACCGGGTGCATATTGTAGCCAGAAGCCGCGTAAGCGAAGTCGATGCCGGGGCCATAGCCTCCGAGCTTGGGGGCGGCGGTCACCCGACCGCCGCATCCGCAACCGTACGCGACGCGGACATGGATAATGTCGTCGAGCGCCTCGTGGACGTTCTGAACAGGAGCGTGCGGCCCGCCAAGCTTGCGCGCGACATAATGACGCGGCCTGTCATAACCATCCCTGAGGGCGCAACCATCGGCGAGGCCGGGGATAACATGACCCGCTACAGCGTGAACGTCCTGCCCGCGCTCCGCTCCGGCAGGCTCGCGGGCCTTGTAACGCGGGAGGTGGTGCAGAAATCCATCTTCCACGGGCTTGGCGGGCGGCCTGTAAGCGAGCTTATGACGACGGATTTCAAGACGGTATCGCAGGATACGCCCTTCAAGACGGTGGAGGACATAATGATCCGGCACACGCAGCGCTTCCTGCCGGTCGTGGAGCGGGAAAAGGTCGTCGGCGCCATAACCCGGACGGACCTTTTGCGCGCCCTGCACGACGGCCTCCTGGAACGCGAGAAATCCGAGCCGGCATATAGTGGCGAGGAGGGTTTCGGCAGGAATGTCTCCGGCATAATCCAGGAGCGCCTGCCTGCGGCGACACAGGCGCTTCTGCACAAACTGGGCGAAACGGCGGACGAGCTTGGCGTTTCGGCCTACGCCGTCGGAGGCTTCGTGCGGGACCTCCTCCTGGGCGTGGATAACCTCGACCTCGACCTTGTCGTCGAGGGAAACGGGATAGATTTCGCATACAAAGTCGCAAAAAAATTCGGCGCTCGCGTCCGTCCGCACCACAAGTTCGGCACCGCCGTCGTCGTCCTCCGGGACGGCTCGAAATTCGACATAGCCACGGCCCGCACGGAATATTACGAATATCCCGCGGCGCTCCCGACGGTGGAGACAGGCTCCATAAAGAAAGACCTCTACCGGCGGGACTTCACCATCAACGCCCTGGCAATCAGGATAAACGAGAAGGGATTCGGTGATTTGATGGACTTCTTCGGCGGCCAGCGCGACTTGAAGGAGAAGACCGTCCGGGTGCTCCATAACCTGAGCCTCGTGGAAGACCCGACGAGGGCCTTCAGGGCGATACGCTTTTCGGCGCGGATGGGATTCAATATCTCGAAACACACCCAGGAGCTTATCCGGAGCGCGGTGAACATGGACCTCTTCCACCGCCTTTCCGGGGGCAGGGTATACTCCGAGCTTCGGCTCATATTCGAGGAGACCGCGCCCCTTTCCGCCCTGAAGCGGCTTGAGGACTTCGGCCTGCTCCGGTTCATTCATCCGAAACTCAAGATTACACGCGAGGCGGAATCCATATTCTCGTCCATCTCCGAGACGCTCGTATGGTTCCGGCTCATGTTTCTCGGCATGGAATCCGATTCGTGGCTGGTGTATTTCATGGGGCTTCTGAGCGCCCTTACGGAAAAGGAGGCGGGCGATCTCGCCTCCCGGCTCGCGATACCTGAGCGGCACGTAAAAAAACTTGCACTGTCGAGGCGCGAAGGACTTCGGATACTCGGAGAATTCTACAGCCAGCCGGATATTTCGCCATACCAGGTCCGGCTCATGCTCTCGCCGCTCCCGGTCGAGGTTCTGCTTTTTATGATGGCGAAGGCCAAGACCGAAAATGCGAAGAAAAACATATCCATGTACCTGACGCAGTACAAGGACGTCCAGACCGAGCTTACCGGAAAGGACCTGCTGGTCATGGGGCTTTCGCCCGGCCCGCACTTCAAGAAACTGCTTTCCCGGCTCCTCGAAGCGAAGATAAACGGGAGACTGCCGGACCGCGCGGACGAAGAGAGATTCGTAAAGGAACTGCTCGCAGCCCATCCAGAGATTCTGAAGGCCTGGCCGACACCCGGCAATACCTCCAAATCTGCAAAGAAAGGAAGGGGCGCGGCTTGAAGCGGCTTATTGTGAACGCGGACGATTTCGGGATGGCACAGTCCGTCAACGACGGAATAATCAAGGGCCATAAAGAGGGGATTATCACTTCGACTTCTTTCATGGCCGGGGCAAGGGCCGCCGAACATGCCGCAGGACTCGCCAAAGACAATCCCTCGCTCGGCGTCGGCATACATCTCTGTCTGACGCTCATAAAGCCTGCCGCAGCCCCCTCCAGGCTTCCGTCCCTCGCGCCGAACGGCCTGCTCCCAAACGGTCCGTTCTCCCTTATGACGCGCCTGCTCGCGGGCAGGATAAAGAAACGCGAGATCGAGATTGAGCTTCGCGCGCAGATAGAGCGGATGCTTGCGCTCGGAATATCGCCCGACCACATC
>JAJYGS010000057.1 GCA_021785055.1 Nitrospirota bacterium
CCGGCGGCGTTCCTAACCGCCGCGTGCTCCTTCACGGCCCCGGAGTATTCCAGGGGCATCTCCCAACCGTGGAAATCCACGAACTTCGCATTAAGCGCCTCGTGCCGGTCGTATAGCGGGGATTTTGCCATGATAAAAAGGTATCACAGGGTCATGTGGTTGTAAAGGATTGAAGAACTTTTATGAATTTTCTGTTCTGCGGGCGAGAGAGTATAGCCACCCTGATGAAGCGGTCGCCAAGTCCGGGGAAATTGGAGCAGTCCCGCACCAGCAGACCAAGCCGGGCAAGACGCTCCGTAAGCTCTGACGAGCCCGGTTTCATGCCGAGTATCTTGACAAAAAGGAAGTTCGCGGACGACGGATAAGGCAAAAGCCGGCCCGTCCCGGAGATGGCGTCGAACATGTAATCGCGCTCGACTTCGTTCCTGGCGAGCGTCTCCTTCTCGTATTCCCTGTCCCCAAGCGCCGCAAGCGCCGCCGCCTGCGCGAGGCAGTTTACCGTCCACGGCTCCCGGCCAAGCTTCATCCTTGCTATTATTCCACCGTCTCCGGCGGCATAACCGATACGGATTCCGGGCATACCGTAAAACTTCGTGAAGTTCCTCAAGACTACCGCCCCAAGCCTTACAGCCTCCCTGAGCACGCTTTCTTTTCCCGCGTATTCGATGAACGCCTCGTCGATGCAGATAACGGTACCCGTCCTCGACGCCTCGTCGAGGAGGCCCAGGAGCCGCTCGCGTGGTATAATGGCGCCGGTGGGGTTGTTCGGATTGCAAAGAAACACCAGGCCGCATCTCTTCAGGCCGCGCGAAAGGGCGTCAATGTCTGGTCGGAAATCGTTTTTTTCCAGAAGAGGCAGGCGTATTACCTTCGCTCCGGCAAGGGAAGAGGCCCGTTCGTAATCCGAAAAAGAAGGGGCAAGTACCATAATTTTCTTTACGCCAAGCGTACGCGGCAGGAGATAGATAAGCTCGGTCGAGCCGTTTCCTACCAGTATCTCGTCTTCTTTCAAGCCGTGAAGCGCGGCAAGCTTCTCTGTGAGTTCGCCTGAATCAGGGTCGGGATACCGGTTAAGCTCCGGAAACGCGCGTTCCATCGCGGCAAGGGATTTCGTCGGCGGCCCAAGCGGGTTCACGCTCGCCGAGAAATCAAGAATCTTCCCGGCTGGTATACCGTATTTCCTGGAATAATACAGGACGTTCCCGCCATGCACGGGCCTGTCATTCTGAGCGTAGCGAAGAATCCGCATTATCTAATTTCCCCCCCATGCCGCAATCCTTGCCGCCCACAGAGTTATCGCTCCCAACACCGCCGTGGCATACATAAGCCGCACGGCTTCTCCTATTCTTTCCGGTTCGAACGGGCGCGAGGCCGCGCCGATGAACGGCTTTGTGGATTTCACGCCGAAATAGGAGTTCTCCCCTCCAAGCCGCACTCCGAGCGCGCCGGCAACCGCCGCTTCCGGATAACCGCTGTTGGGGCTAGGATGATTGCCGCCGTCATAGATGACGGTCTTTATGGAGCCAATCCACGAATAGCCCCCTACCGCCGCATTCAACAGGAACGACGACGCTACGGTAAAGAGGGCCGAGAGCCTCGCGGGAATGAAGTTGGCGATGTCGTCGAGCCTCGCCGCCGCTCGCCCGAAATAAATGAACCGCTCGTTTTTATAGCCGAACATGGAGTCGAGCGTGTTCACCGCCTTGTATGCCAGGGCAAGCGGCGCGCCGCCGACGGCAAGGTAAAAAAGCGGCGCGATTATCCCGTCGGAGGTATTTTCAGCAACGGTCTCCACCGTCCCCCGCACCACCTGCGATGCATCCAGGTTTCCCGTATCCCGGCCAACAATCATAGCAAGCTTTGCCCTTGCCCCCGGCAGGTCTCCTGCGGATAGAGGTTTAAGCACATCCCCGGCGGCCAGGGCAAGGGACTTGGCCGACAGCGCGGTATATGCAAGGGCTGCCTCGAACGCGATCCCTCCAAGACTGCCGAGATGGACGTAAGAGGCCCGGACAAGAAGGGATGAAATAAAAAATGTGGCGCCCACGACGGCCAGGACGGTCACAAGACCAGCCGCGATGAGATATGCCTTCCCGAAACGCGGGCGATTAAGAACCAGTTCGGCCCTCCCGGAGAGCGTTCCGATTATCCTTACAGGGTGCGGCAGCCAGCGCGGGTCTCCGAGCAGGGTGTCCATAAGAAAAGCGAGTGGCATAATCAGCGACGGCATTGAACGAGTTCTTTTATCTTGGAAACGAATTCATCGGGTTTAAACGGCTTCGTTATGTAGTCGTCCGCGCCGGACTTGTAGCCCCTGTCCACCTCCCAGCGCTGGGCGCCGGCAGTGAACATCGCGATGGGTATGCCGCCGGTCTTCTGGTCGGTTTTTAAAATCTCGCAGACTTCGTAGCCGCTCATATCCTCCATGTATACGTCGAGCAGGATGAGATCGGGCAAATAATCCCTGGCAAGCTCTATGCCCTCTTTTCCTCCTCCGGCCTTTATTATTTCATATTCTTCCTTGAGAAGCCTTTCCGTAAGGTTCAGTATGTCCGCGTCGTCTTCAATTAAAAGAACCTTGGGCTTTTCCCCCGGCATGCGGCCTGCACGCGGCCCGGCCACAGCCTTATGCTTTTCCGGATATGCCGCAGGCCTGTCCACCGATGTCTCCGCCACCATACCCATAGTTGCCAGCTCGCTTGTCTGAACACTTACCGGCAGGACAATGTGAAACGTGCTGCCGGGGCAATGCACTGCATCGTAGCCGAGGCTTTCCGCCCACAGTCTGCCGCCGTGGGCCTCGATTATGCCCCGCGCTATCGGAAGTCCAAGACCGACGCCCCTGCCAAGAAAAGCGTATTTGCTTGTCGCGTGCTTGTCTATCTCCCCCACTTCGTAGAACTTCTCGAAAATCCTGTCGATCTCGTCCTTGTCGAGCCCTATGCCCCCGTCCGAGATCACGACGTCCAGGTAATCCGAGCTTCCCCTGATAGCCGCGCCGGGGAAGGCCCGCTCTTCCTTGAACTTCCTGAACGAGACGGCTATACGGCCTCCGTCAGGCGTGAATTTTATGGCGTTGCCGATAATATTTATAAGCACCTGATGTATTCTTTTCCGGTCTATCGCCACCGGCGGCAGGTCGGAAAACCCTTCCAAGGAAATCTCCTGCTTGCGCTGCCTCGTAAATGTTGACAGCTCCTTTATCACTTCCTGGACAAGCTCCCCGATATTGGTCGGAGAAAACGTAAGGCGAAGACCCTTAGCGTCTATCTGGGATACGTCGAGCATCTCCGTTATGATGGTCCTGAGCCTCTCCGCCCCCTTAGAGATGCCTTCCAAAGCCTCGGTAACCTTCGGCTCCATTTCTACGGACCGGTCAGAGAGAAGATTGCTTGAATATCCGGTTATAAGGGAAAGCGGCGTCCTGAGTTCGTGGGACATCATCCCCAGGAAGTGGTCCTTCATCCTGTCTATCCGGCGCAGTTCTACGTTCGCCCGCTCTACTATCTCAAGGTTCTCC
>JAJYGS010000146.1 GCA_021785055.1 Nitrospirota bacterium
GCAGGCCGCTAAAAGATGCCTGGCCGTCATACAGGCTGTCGAGGCAGACCTCAAGTATGCAGACCCTTGTTTTGCCGAGCGTTTCAGAACCTCCCCTTATAACGCGGTCTTCATAACCCTGCACGTCGAGCTTCAGCAGGACGTCCGGCACAAGCTCGGAGGAAAGGTTTGTCATCGCCTTGTCCAGGGTGGTGATTTTTATATTTATCACATCCTGTTTTTTTGTAAACGGGTAAAGTTTTTCGTTTGTGCCGGTGGTGTACAGCAGAGAGGATGATGTGTCGTGCTCAAGGTGGCGATGCATCCGGGCTATGCCTTCTTCGTCGCCCAGGGCGGCGTTGAATGTCTTCACCAGGCCTGCCCGGCTCTCCGCCCAGCCGTTCAGCGCCTTGAATGGGCGGGGCAAAGGCTCGAAGCAGTATATCCGGGCTTCGCTGAATATCGAGGATATCCATTTGGCGAACTGGCCCTCGTTGGCGCCCACGTCAATGACTGTTCTTATGGGCAGCCTTTTAATGCCGAGCATGGTATGCCTTGGATTTTGACACGCCCGGATAATGTCCAGACCGGCCAGATTGAAGGCCTTTTTCACGAGATTCTTCGCCCTATCCGCCATGAACATCCCCGGCCTCCAGCGACGCCCGGTATGACTTGTAAACCATCTCAATCCCGTCCTGAAGCCTTATGGCCGGCTTCCAGCCGAGCGACCGTATCCTTGAAGTATCGAGAAGCTTCCTTGGCGTACCGTCCGGCCTGCCTGCGTCGAACCGTATATCGCCGTCAAAACCCACAATCCTCCCGACCATTGCGGCCAGGTCTTTTATTTTTATATCCTCCGCTACGCCAATATTCACGAATTCGCCTATGTCCTTGTAGTCGTATCCCTCCATTAAAAAAATGCAGGCGGCGGCGAGGTCGTCCGCGTGCAGGAACTCCCTGTACGGCTCTCCCGTGCCCCATAGGGTAACCGCCTCTCCTGCTATGCCGAATTTCGACAGGAGGTTTTCGACAGCCGCAGGCGAGTCGGAAGAGGCCGGACGGTTCCCGAATACGGCAAGGTCTCTCTCTATCAGGTCGAGTCTGCCCTCCGAAAACAGCCTGGCCAGATGAAACTTGCGGATCAGCGCGGGAAGCACGTGCGAGGTCTCAAGGTCGAAATTGTCGTTGTCTCCGTAAAGATTCGTGGGCATCACGGATATAAAGTCGGTTCCGTATTGCTCGTTGTAATACCTGCATAATTTTATGGCCGCTATCTTGGCTATCGCGTAGGGTTCGTTTGTCGGCTCGAGGCTTCCGGTGAGAAGACTTTCCTCCCTGAGCGGCTGTTGGGCAAATTTCGGGTATATGCACGAGGAGCCGAGGTTGAGAAGCTTCTTGACGCCGTATTTATATGCACAGCGGATTACGTTGATGCCGATAAGGAGATTGTCGGATATGAAATCCGCCTTGTAGGTGTCGTTTGCCAGTATCCCGCCGACCTTCGCCGCGGCGAGAAAGACATACTCCGGCCTCTCTTTTTCAAAAAAGGCCTCCACGGACGCCTGAACCCTCAGGTCGAGCTCGGCATGCGTCCTTGTAACAAGCCTGTCATGGCCCTTGGCTGCAAGCCCCCTGGAGATTGACGAGCCGACAAGCCCTCTATGCCCCGCCACGTATATGGACGAACCCCTGCGCATAAAGACCCCCTTCGTTCAGCCGCCGCTTCCTGCGTGGCCGCCGACCCACGACATGCACTTGCGCGCCAGAATATCGTTTCCTTCGCCGGGCGAGGCTATTCCCGCCTGTTCCAGGTCGCAGTCCACCATGATCCTGACGAGTTCATTGAAGGCGACCTTCGGTTCCCATCCGAGCGTTTTCTTAGCCTTCGAGGCGTCGCACAGAAGCGAGTCCACCTCGGTAGCCCTGAAATAGCGGGGGTCTATTTCTATGATGACATCTCCCTCTTTCAAGATATTGCCAAGACCGGGTATCCTGTCGCGCACCGACGCCGCTATCCCTTTCTGTGCCAGTCCTTTGCCGGACCAGGCTATCTCAACGCCGATGTAGGCGAAAGCGGCTTCGACAAATTCCCTGACCGAATGGCTTTCGCCCGTGCCTATTACATAATCATCGGGCCTGTCCTGCTGAAGCATCAGCCACTGGCACACAGAGTATTCCGGCGCAAACCCCCAGTCCCTCCCGGCGTCGAGATTGCCGAGATACAGCCTCTTTTGTCTTGCCGCCGCTATATCCGCGACGGCCCTTGTAATCTTCCTGGTTACAAACGTCTCTCCCCTGCGCGGAGACTCGTGGTTGAAAAGGATACCGTTGCAGGCGAACATGTTGTAACCTTCCCTGTAGTTCACGACCATCCAGTAGGAATATACCTTGGCCGCCGCATAAGGACTCCTGGGATAAAACGGGCTTTTTTCGTTCTGCGGAGGCGGGGCCGCGCCGAACATCTCGGACGATGCCGCCTGATAAAACCTCGCATTTATCCCGCTCCTCCTTATGGCCTCAAGCAGCCTCGTGGTTCCAAGGCCGGTTATGTCCCCGGTATATTCGGGTATGTCGAAACTCACGCGCACATGGCTCTGGGCGCCCAAGTGATACACCTCGTCCGGGATAATGTTGTATATGAGATTCGTAAGCTGTCCGGCGTCGGAAAGGTCGCCGTAGTGAAGGAACAGCCTCGTTCCGTGGACGTGCGGGTCTACATACAGATGGTCTATCCTCCCCGTGTTGAACGTGCTCGCCCGCCGGATGAGACCATGCACCTCGTAGCCCTTCGACAGAAGCAGTTCCGCCAGGTAGGAGCCGTCCTGGCCGGTAATGCCCGTAATCAGCGCCTTCTTCATTTACTTATTCCTGTTGTTTGTATCGGCGGCCCGCTTTTTCCGGCGGCATGCCGTGCCTTTATGTCATCCCTGTAATTTTCCAGATACTCGATAAAGAAGGCAAGCAAAACCGCAACGACCGTCGCCGTAAAAGTGGAGAACAGGATTATCAAAATTCTGTTTGGCGCCGCTTTTTTGTCCGGGGGATAGGCCTTGTCGAGCACCTGAAGGGTCGGGCTGTCCTTGACCTCCGTTATTCTCGCCTTCTCATACTGCGTCATAAGGAATTCATAGAGGGTTTCCCGGATCTTGTACTCTCTCAAAAGCTCCTTGTACTGCTGCTGGATGCCGGGGAATTTTGATGTGGGTATAAAAACGTTGTTGGCCTGCCCGCTGCCGCCCGACCCGCTTTCCATATGCGCCAGCTCCGTCCTCAGCTCATTTACCTCGGTTTTAAGAATGTCCAACTGCGGATTGCCGGCTGCGGCAAAAGACTTAAGGGCGTGAAGTTCGACTTCCTTGGCCAGGAGGTCCCGCTTGACCTTGCCGATGGTTTTGATTATGGCCTCTGACTGGGCGTCGATTTTAACGGCGTTGTTTGCCTCTTGAAATCTCTTTAGCGCCTGTTCGGAATCGTCAAGTTTTTCTTTGGCGTTCGCAAGCCTTTTCCCAAGAAAGATCCGCGTTGTCTTCCCGGAACTCAT
>JAJYGS010000179.1 GCA_021785055.1 Nitrospirota bacterium
AGAGATGATGATTTTATAATCGGCGAGGTCCGAAAACGGTATCCAGCCCGCTCAGTCCACGAATAATAGATATCCCGTTGATTTTACAGCCGCCGGGTAGTAGTATTAGAAAATATAACCACCGAGGAGGGCGGCTGATGTCCGAACTGAGGCAGGATGCGACTACCTACGACTGGATAATCATAGCGAAAGAAAGGGCGAAACGCCCTGACGACTTCAAGCGCAAAACCGCGCCGGTTGAAGTTCCCGCATACGACCCCAAGTGCCCCTTCTGCGTCGGGAACGAAAGCTTAACCCCTGAGACCACCGCCGTTTTCAACGAAGGCGGCGCCTGGAAGATACGTTCCGTCCCGAACAAGTTCCCGGCGCTTACGCCCGAAGGGGACATGGTGAGGACGGAATGGAAGTTCTTCAGAAAGACGCACGGCTACGGCAGGCACGAGATAATCATCGAGACGCCGCTTCATAACGAGACGATCCCGTTTATGGCGGACGGACACGTCGAGAACCTGATAAGGATGTACAGGGACAGGTATGCCGCCCTCAGGAAGGACCCAAGGATCAAGGTAATCCAGATATTCAAAAACCACGGCAGGGAGGCGGGCACGTCCCTTGAGCACCCGCACACCCAGATAGTCGCCTCACCCATTGTGCCGCCACACATCAGGAGAAAATACGAGGTTGCGACGCAGTATTACGACAATACCGGGCGCTCGCTCCATTTTGACATTCAAAAAGCGGAGCTTGAGGAGGGCAGGAGGATTGTCGCCTCGACAAAGCATTTTACCGTCCTACACCCATTCGCCTCGCGTTACCCGTTCGAGACGTGGATAATGCCGAAGGAGCACAAGCCCTCTTTCGGCCATATAACCGAGGAAGAGATAGCCGACCTCGCCCGCGTTCTGAAGGAAGTCCTTATGAAGATGTACTTGAGCCTCGACAACCCGGATTATAATTTCGTTGTAAACACTGCTCCCGTGGACGACGAGCACAAGTCATATTACCTCTGGCACCTTCAGGTAATACCGAGGCTTACACAGGTCGCGGGCTTCGAGCTCGGCTCAGGGATATTCATAAACGTCACCATCCCGGAGGAGACGGCGGCATTCATGAAGGATTTCCGCATCGTATGATATACTTGGATTAAAATCTCCGGAGGCGCGCTATGAAACAATACGTCAGGCTGGGCCTGGGACTGGCTGCTGGCATGGCGGCTGGAGTCGCAGTATATCTGGTTTTCAGGAGGCGCGGTTTAACGCAGGAGGGCAGGCCGCCCTTTGCGGAGGCCGCCGAAAGCGGCGATATTTAGCCTGCTTAGTATCCCATCCTGTGGAGCGTGAAGACGACCGCCGAGGCGAAGATGCAGTAAAATCCGAAGAACTGCCACTTGCCCTTTTCAAGCCAGTTTGAAAGCCAGGCGAGCGCAAGGAGACCGGAGATAAAACTGAATACCATTCCAGCTAGGCTCGGATAGAAAATCGTGAAGTTTATCCCGGCCTGGGACGTCATTTCCTTCGCCTTCCACAGCCTCCAGACCTCCCTTACGACGACCGGCGGCGTAAGGACTACCGCGAGCGCGAAACTGAACTCCTCGGACTTGTCCTTTGCCATGTCCAAAAGAAGACCCGCGGATATTGTCGCTCCTGAGCGGGAAAACCCGCGAAACGGCAGGCAGAGGCCCTGCACCGCCCCGATAATCGAGGACCCGCGCATGTTCAGATTTTTGATTTTCCAAGGCTTTTTCTTCGCCATTCCCGCGACGATTATCATAATCCCCACGGCGGCCAGGGACACGGAAATGAGCGTCATGTTGCCGAAAATGAGCTCTATCTGGGCGTGCGGGATACCCCGGAGCATGTATTTTTCTATGAAATACTTCAGCGCCAGGCCCACCACGCCGGTGAAAAAGGTGGCTATTATTATATACTTGGCCGCTTCGATAAATCTCTCCCGCGACGAAAAAAAGCTCCTCTTCCAGGACTTCCAGAAATAAATAATCACCGCGAACATCGTGCCCGTATGGAGCATCACGAGCAGAAGCGTCATGGACGGGCTGGTCGGGTTAAGCCCCATCAGCTTCTCGGCGACGATGACATGTGCGGAGCTTGAGACGGGCAGAAGCTCGGCAGCCCCCTGAACCGCCGCAAGTATCAGTATTTTAAGAAACATTTAACCCTCTGTTACTTTTCCTTGGAATGTCTGTAGACCAACACCTTCGCCCGCTCGACGGTTACGAGACCTTCCTCCATCATGCGGTCGAGGTCCGGCAGGAAGCCCTGTATCTTCTCGGTCGAGTCCACGATCTCGATTATTATCGGCAGGTCTTCCGATAGCCGGAGCAGCTTCGCCGTGTGCATCCGGCTGTGCGCGCCGTAGCCCAGAAGCCCCCGGAAAACCGTCGCCCCGCCAAGGCACTGGCGGCGTGCCTCCTCTACTATCGCCTCATAGAGCGGCCTGCCTTCATACCTGTCGGACTCGCCGATAAATATCCTTAAAAGCTCAGCTTCTTCCGGGATTTTCATCTCTCCCCCTATAGAATCCTTGCAATCCAGACCCCTGAGACTATCGCCCCGAAGCCTAAGGCGCAGTTCGCGGCAACATTCAGGAAAGCAAGCGTAAACTGGCTGTCCCGGACGTAGTTCATGGTCTCGAATGCGAAGGTGGAAAAGGTCGTGAAGGCGCCCATGAAACCGACGAGAATTACGGTGCGCGCAAGCGCGGAAATCGCCATCCTTTCCTCGGCCAGCGCCCAGACGATGCCGAACAGAAGGCAGCCGGTTACGTTTACGGCCAGGGTGCCGTAGGCGAACCTCGTGCCCAGTACCTGGTAGGTAAACCCGGAAAGCCAGTAGCGCGATAACGTCCCGGCCACCCCGGCAAGCGCAATCAGGAAAATCCTCTGCCACATAACAGATCGTTCCGGAAACCAGAAAATTCAGAGACTGTCCGTCTGTAAGACTACTGGAATCGGTATCCCGTTGTCAAGAATATAAAAACGGAGGACAGGCAGGTTACAAAAGGTAAAAAGATAAAAAAATTGCCCGCGTTGGAGGGAGGATTCAACGCGGGCCGAGGCATCTTCCTTTCCCGCGGCAGGATCAGGAAGAAAAAAAATCCCAAGACGTCTCAGACATGGCCCCAGTGGAAAACTATTAACATTATTCCAGCCAGCAGGCCCAGCACCAAAAGCGTGTCATACAGCACGATTTTGTTTATCATCCCAGGAAGACTCCTTTAACCTGTCCGGAGAATACATCACCGCCATCGTCCTCAGCGCGCCCATTGTAAGAAGCAGGAGCGACAGCGACCCCACGTACAGAGCCGACAGGCTGTGACCATAAAGGCCGATCATTATTTCCCTCAGGATAAAGACGATTGCGGCGTCTATGATGAAAGTTATCCTGAGCCGCTGGATCTCGAAGTATCCGATGAGACTCTTTAAGAGTTCCACGACTACGAACATCGAAAGCGTATTTGTGACTATCATGTCGAACGCCTGGTCTATCGAC
>JAJYGS010000123.1 GCA_021785055.1 Nitrospirota bacterium
GCCGCTTCTAAACAACGCCCTGATGGAGAACGTGAAGAAGGTCTTCAAGGGCGCGGAGATGATAAAGTCCCGCTCCACCGTCGCGCTCTCGCTTTTGGCGACGCTCCTCACATGGACGCTGCTTTACGGGTCGAGCTTTATACTTTACCGCGGCATAGGTCTTAAGCTCACGTTCCTCGAAATTACCTTTATCACCACATCCTTTACTCTCTTCACGAATCTCCCCATCCACAGCCCCGGCGGGTTCGGGACGATAGAGTCTTTCTGGACGCTCCTGCTTGTCGCGCTCGGCGTGCCGAAGACCTTTGCCATCGCCACAGGCTTCGCCACGCATCTCATCAACATCGGCTTTACGCTGCTGTTCACTACGGCCTGAAGCTTATCAGGAGAGGGCGGCTTAATCCGGCGGCTGGAGCCGCATCGGGCGAAAAGCGCCGAAAATGATCCCGAAAGTATCGGTCGTCCTGCCGGTGAAAATGGCTGGAGCCGCCTCGGCCTTGGAAACGCTCGCTCCGGCGGTAAAGAGCGTCCTGATGCAGACGATGCGGGACTTCGAGCTGATAATCGTAGACGACGGCGGCGGCTTGACAAGGACGGAATGCCTGAGCAGGTTCCAAATCGAAGGAGGCGTTCCTGGAAGAAGCTCATCGTTGAGCGTAAAACAGAAATTAACGGCTTACGCGCGGTTGCGAATAATGAGATTCTGGAAGGAATGCCTCCGAGAAACAAGGGTTAAGATTATTCACCTCCCGCCGACGGGCATAGTCGGCGCATTAAACGCCGGCATAGCCGAGGCCAGGGCCCCGTATATCGCGCGCATGGACGCGGACGACGTATGCTCTCCCCGGAGGCTGGAGTTACAGCTCGGTTACATGAAAAAGAACCCGGAGTGCTCCCTGCTCGGCTCTCTCGTCGGGATTTTCCCAAGGCGGCGCCTAAAGGACGGGATGCGCCATTACGAGCGCTGGCTGAATTCCGTCGTTTCGGAAGACGACATAAACCGGGAACTGTTCGTCGAGTCGCCGTTTGCGCACCCGTCCGTCATGTTCAGGCGGGACGAAGCGCTCGCCCTGGGCGGATACCGCGACATGGGCTGGCCGGAGGATTACGACATGTGGCTGCGCTTCGCCCAAAACGGTCTTAAGATGGCTAAATTGCCCGAAGTCCTTCTTTTCTGGCGGGACGGGGAGGGACGGCTGTCCAGGACCAGTGCCTCCTATTCGGCGGAGAGTTTCAGGAACGTAAAGGCGCATTTCCTGAAGGAATGGCGGCTGAAGGGCGTGAACTCCGTGCAGGTCTGGGGCGCGGGGCGGGACGGCAAGACCTGGGCGAAGCTCCTTATGCGGACGGGCTTCGACGTGCTTCAGTTTATCGACATCGACAAAAAGAAGGTCGGTGGCCGCGCCTGCGGCGGCTCGAGCCGCATCGGGCCGGTAGACCGGCTTCAGGCCGATGGGCCGGTTCCGTCGGGTTGGCCTTCCTCTGCGGGCGGCATACCAGTCGTATGGCCGGGCGATATAATAAAGGGAACGCCCATCCTCTGCGCGGTGGGCGTGAAGGGGGCCAGGGAGCAGATACGCGACTACCTCCGCCTCGAAGGGTTCAAAGAGCCGGAGGAGTTCATGTTCCTTTTATAGACCGTATCCCTCACCCCCTGCCCCTCTCCCGGAGGGCGAGGGGTAAAATAGGGTTTGGTGTAATTATGGACATAGACCCGGCGACATACGACGAGTGGTATAAGAGTCCCTTCGGCGCGCTATGTCACCGCCTGGAGAGGGACGCGCTTTTCTCCCTGGCCGGTTTCAGGCCGGGCGAGCTTGTCCTCGACGCCGGGTGCGGCATAGGCGTATACCTTGAGGAGATGCGCCGCCTTCGGGTCAGGGCCGTCGGCCTGGACGAAGACGAAGACATGCTCGCGTATGCCTCCCGCACAAGGGGCGCGGGCGCTTGCCTCGTCCGGGCGAGGCTTGAGGCCCTGCCGTTTGTGCCGTGCTCCTTCGATAAAATCCTCTCCGTCTGCGCCCTGGAATTTTTACCGGATCCGCTTCCCGCGCTGAAAGAGCTTTCCGGGACGCTGAAAAGCGACGGCATCCTCCTTCTCGGTTTTTTAAACATTGACAGCCCCTGGGCGCGTCTGCGCATGGAAAAGGGAAAACAGGCGGCCTCCGTATGGCGCGGCGCAAGGTTTTACAGCCTCGCGGAAGTGGCCGGTATCGCCTCAGGGGCCGGGCTGTCTCTGTGCGGCCACAGGGGAGCGGTATATTTCCCGCCTGGGGCCGAAGGGACGGGAACCCAGGAACTCCTGGCCCTTGAGGCGGAGGGCGGCCAGGCCGGAAAGCCTCCCGCATTCGTTGCGGCGTCCTTTAAACGCTAAATCCCCGGCTTGATTTTACGGTCTTTTTACACCTTTCCGGACTGTTTTAGATCGGGCGGACAGGGACAGGGCCTCGGAATACATTTTTTCATATCCGCGCGTAAATTCAATCAAAAATATTTGATAAACGAATAAAAATATGTATACTACCGGAAATGGGCGAAACCACATCGATAAAAGGCTTTATCGAGGCGTCGTTTCTCGACTGGCCGGGCAAGGTGGCCTCGATCGTTTTCCTGCCGTCCTGCAACCTCCGCTGCCCGTATTGCCACAACTCCGGCCTTGTCCTAACCCCTGATAACTTCGAGGAAATTCCCATAGACGGGATCCTGTCCGGGATAAAGAAAAACGCAGGCTTCATAGACGGCGTCGTCGTAACCGGCGGGGAACCCACCATATCAAAGGGCCTTTTTGAACTGCTGGAGCGGTTCAGGTTGTCTGATATCCCGGTGAAGCTCGACACCAACGGCACGATGCCGGAAGCGCTTGAAAGAATACTGGAAAGAGGCCTCGCATCTGCCGTGGCGATGGACATAAAAGCCCCTTTGACACCTAAGGAATATTCCCGCGCCGCCGGCAGGGAAGTGGACGTAACCGCAATAAAAGAAAGCGTAAATCTGCTCCTTAACGCGCGCGCGGAGGTTTTTTTCCGCACGACGGTCGTCCCCGTCCTGCACGACGAGAGCGCGATAAGGCGGATAATCCGGGAAATACCGGGACATAGCCTGGTACTCCAGAACTTCCGCCCGGAGGACGCGCTCGACCCACATTACCGGAAGATGTTGCCGTTTGAGCCGGAAGACTTTGAAAAGTTAAGGGGAAATTGCTTTTGAAGCGTAGAATAGTCATCGGCCTCATGTCCGGGACGTCCCATGACGGCGTGGACGCCGCAGTCGCCAGAATTTCCGGCGCAGGGGCGGGCGCAAGGGTCGAATTATTAAGCCTTTCCCGCTCACCGTACCCGAAGGCGCTCCGGGAAAGGGTCTCAAGTTCGTTTACGGGAAACGCGCGTGATATATGCGGGTTAAATTTCGAGCTGGGCGAGTTCTTCGCAAAAGCCGCGCTCAAGGCCGTCCGCGAGGCGGGGCTGACGCTGAAAGATATTGATTTGATTGGCTCTCACGGCCAGACCATCTACCATATCCCGGGCGGCGCCGGTCGGCCGGCCTCGACCTTGCAGATTGGCGAGGGGGCGGTAATCGCGGCCCGGACGGGGGTTGTTACGGTCTCGGATTTCCGCCCGGCGGACATCGCCGCAGGCGGGCAGGGCGCACCCCTTGTCCCGTATGCGGACTGGGTTCTTTTTCGCAGGCCCGGCAAGACGCAGGCCGTCCAGAATATCGGCGGAATAGCCAATGTCACGGTCGTCCCGGAGGCGCTGGAAGACGTTATCGGCTTCGATACCGGCCCCGGCTGCTCATTGCTCGACGAAGCGGTGAAAATTATGAGCGGTGGTAAACTCATGTACGATAAAGACGGTAAAATGGCATCGAGTGGTAAAATAATCCCGGATATGCTGAAGAAATTAATGGCCGACCCCTATTTCAGGAAGAAGCCGCCCAAGTCCACCGGGCGCGAATATTTCGGCCCGGAGCTGGTAAAAAAGCTGCTGAAAAGATACCGGCGCGAGAAAAAAGAGGATATTTTGCATACCCTGACGGCCTTTACCGCCGAGAGCATATTTCTTGCATATAAGAAATTCGTTTTCCCCCGGTACGACATAGAACGCGTCCTGCTCGCCGGCGGCGGGGCGAAAAACAGGCTCCTGGCGAGGCTTCTGGGCGGGAAATTCCCATGCCCCGTGGGACTTACGGACGACGCAGGCGTGCCCTCTCAGGCGCGGGAGGCCTTATGTTTCGCGGTGTTGGCGAACGAGACCGTCTCCGGAGCGCCTTCCAATGTCCCCGGCGCCACCGGGGCGAAAAACAGGGCGATACTGGGCAAAATAAGCCTGCCGGGGCCGGTAGACCGGCTAACCGATTCATTATCAGAGCAAAAGGTATAACAAATGAGCTTCGACTTGAAAGGTCTTACTGCACAAAAGATGCTTTTCCAGCGCGTCATCCCGCGGCTGGACGGGGGAAGGCTCGGCGAGAAGGATTATTTTAACGACACCCTGAAGCTCATCAAGGCCGGAGTGGGCGGCTTTATCCTCTTCGGCGGGGAGTTCTGGGAGGTTCGGCAGACCCTGCCGAAGCTCCAGGCGAAGGCCGACATACCGCTTCTTTTCATGTCCGACATGGAAAAGGGCGCCGGCCAGCAGCTTAAAGGGGCGACAGTCCCAGATGGCAGTCGCTGCGACGACGGACCTCGTTACAGGCGAGGGCCTGACTATACTCGCCGCGATGCTCGACGGCATGGCTTACGAGGCCCGCGCGGCGGGCGTGCAGGCTATCCTTACCCCCGTGCTCGACGTAAATTCCAACCCCTTGAACCCCATAATCAGCACCCGCGCGTTCTCCGACGAGCCGCAGGTGGTGTCCGGACTGGGCGAGCGCTACGTAAAAGGGCTTCAGGGCTCGCCCGTCCCCGTAATGGCCTGCGGAAAGCATTTCCCCGGACATGGGGACAGCCAGGTGGATTCGCATACCTCCCTGCCGGTGCTGGACAAGGACAGGGAAAGCCTCGAAGAGGAGGACATGCTCCCGTTCCGCCGGGCGGTGATGGCGGGCGTGGAGATGATAATGGCGGCCCATTTGAAGGCCGTGGAGCTCGATCCTGTATACCCCGCCTCGCTCTCGCAAACCGTTATAAGACGGTATCTTAGGAACCGCGCCGGGTTCGAGGGCCTTGTCCTGACGGACGCGCTGAACATGGGCGCGCTTGCCCAGAGCTATTCCTCGAAGGAGGCCGCCCGCCTTGCCGTAAAGGCCGGAGCGGACATCCTCCTGCACCCCGGCGATCCGATTGAATTCCTTAATGTTCTTGAAGAGTTAATAAAGGAAAAGGGCGTGACGAAGGAAGAGATTTTTATGCCTGCATCGCGCCTTGCAAAGGCCAAGATGCGCTACTGCCAGGCAATCCGGCTCCCGGACAGGCAGGTGGCGCAAAGACTTGAGGAAAATCAATCGGTTGCACAGGAAATGTCCTCTCGCGCCCTGACGCTTGTCAAGGCGGCTGGCGCATTCCCCAAGTTGCGGGAAATAAAGGGAAATATCGCTCACATCGTCCTTGAGGACGACGGAGACCCGAAGGCCGGGCGGGCGCTCCGGAGCGCCCTGGCGAGGCAAAAAAACGTTAAAAATCTGTTTGTTACGAGGCCAAAGCTCGAAGAACTGAGACCGGAGGCGCTGAAATATACCAAAGAGGCCGCGCTCACTATTATCTCAATATTTTCAAAGGTTTCCGCAGGGAAAGGGTCGTCTTTGCTTTCGCCGGAGCTTGTGGAGCTTGGCCGCAATCTTCTCTCCCGGAGCAAATCCTGCGCGGTCGTATCGTTCGGAAGTCCTTATATTTTAAAGGGTTTTCCCGATGCCTCATACCTTGTCGCCGCATACGATCCAGGCGAGCCGATGCAGAGCGCCGCATACCGCGCGTTCCTGGGCGAAATCGTCTTCATGGGCGAGCTTCCTGTGAGGATAAGTGGTTGAATATAAAGCGATAATCGGCTCGGCTCCGGCAGCTTGAAAGGGACGAAGCGGCGGTTCGGGCCGCTAAAAAAACATGCCTCCCCGACCCCCTGTTTTTGCCCGAAAAGGGCCAATATCGGGCCGTTTTTCGCCCGTTTTCGATACCCCGCGAAAATCCGCGATTTTCTGGTATAATACCTTTAAAAACAATCTATTGCCGAGATAAATGGGAAAAGTTATCAGGAACGAACTGTTCCATAATTTTTTCTACCGATTAATCCTTGGAACGGTTTTATACCCGGAATTTTTCTGAAATGCGCATCCGGACGAATTCAGCCGATTATTTCGGGGCGGTACGGCCGGCGACGAGGTTGCAAAGCCAGGCGAAGATGGCGCACCTCGACAAAGAACGCTTGGTTCTCTGCGAGCATGCCAAAAGAACACAATTTCACGATAGTGGGTCAGTTTGAAAAGTTATTTTCTTCTGGAAAATAAATAGCGGGTAATAACAAAAACGACTCCAAAGACTTCAGCTAAGGTGCCGCTCATGTAGAGCCGTAAATACCATGGGTCTATCCATGTTAAAACATTCGCGCCTGTCAGGATAAAAACCACGTTCATTATTAATAACTGAACGATTAAAATCCCAATAAACCAATCGGCGTATTTCTTCTTAAGGTCTATCTCCAACGTCCATTCCTCAAGCTCCACTTTCTGAAAAGGATCAAGTGAATCTTTTGACTCGGCCTGAGGTGATTGTAAAGAGGCGTGAACTTTAGAAAGGAGGTCGCTAAAGTCTACGGGAGAAGAGGGTTCGGGCATTATGCCGCAATCTTTAGATTTTCTAAGCGGATATTCATGGCGTCATCTGAAACACCGAAATATTGCGCCATTAGAAATGGGGGGGTTTTCTCTTTAGATAGGCGCTTTACCTCTTCTTCGGGCATTAAAAGAGATGCCGCGAATTTATTAGCAAAAATTTCCTCTGGTTTAGTTCCCATTCCAGCAGTCTTTCCCCGCAAGTCCACCCATTCATATTCATTTTGACCAGCGTCCATGCGAAAAGCATAATGACCAAGCTCATGGGCGCAACTAAAGCGTTTGCGGTTATTGCTGTCGCTTTTACTTAAAGCAATAACAGGGTCTTCGTCTTTTTGTTTTATTATGGCCCCAGACACTTCTTCGGGGAGGTCTGTCTCAAGAACTTTAATGCCAAACTGACCAGCAATCCATACAGGGTCAACTGGAAATGGTCGGCCTTTCCAAAGCGAATCCAATACCCGTCGAGCGGCTTCTTCTGGTGATACGTTGCTCATGGTTGAATAATGCACCAAGCTTAAGGCTTTATCAAGAATGTAATGCGGGCTACATTAATTGTCTGGCGTTAACTTTTCCGCTCTTGCCTTCCCGCCCTTCAATCCTCCAAGCCGCCCAAGCTCCACGGCGGCTTTATTCTTTTCAGGGATCGCGGGGTCTTTTCTTTTTCTCCATGCCTCCATTATGCTGGAGCGATTAAGAAAAGTCAATAGCCGCGAATTTCAAACTGACCCACTACCGATTTCACAATCTCCTTGACATTTCTCTGATTCTCCAATAAAATCCATTTTTCCCGTATCAGGGGCAGGGGGCCAGGTGCGCCCTTTTTGCGGCGGGAACGCCGTGGTGATATAATATTAAAATTTAAGGTGGTCGGGTGTTCGAGAGTTTATCCGAAAAGCTTGAGAAGGTATTTAAAAAGCTTAAAGGGCGGGGAGTTCTGACCGAGGCGGACGTATCCGACGCGCTCAGAGAAGTCCGCATGGCCCTGCTTGAGGCCGACGTAAACTTCAAGGTCGTAAAGGACTTCGTCGAGGCCGTCCGCGTAAAGGCCGTCGGGAGCGGCGTCCTGGAGAGCCTCACGCCCGGCCAGCAGGTCGTTAAGATCGTCCACGGCGAGCTGGTGAAGATGATGGGCGAGTCCTCGGCCCGCATCCAGCTTGTCCCGAACAGGCCGACGGTCGTGATGATGGTGGGCCTGCAAGGCTCAGGAAAGACGACGACCTCCGGCAAGCTCGCGCGGATGTTCAAGAAAGGCGGTCGAAAGACCCTGCTCGTCGCGGCGGATACCCAAAGACCCGCGGCTATCGACCAGCTGATTACGCTCGGAAAGCAGCTCGGAATAGAGGTGGAGGAATCCCGTCCGGGCGAAGACCCCGTGGCGGTCTGCGAACGGGGCCTGGACAGGGCGCGCCGGCCTGGACAGGGCGCGCCGCGGCGCATTCGGCGTGGTCATAATGGACACCGCCGGACGCCTGCACGTGGACGACGCCCTGATGGAACAGCTCCACGCCGTCAAGGGAAAGGTAGCCCCGGACGAGATACTCTTCGTCGCGGACTCCATGACCGGCCAGGACGCCGTAAAGGCCGCGACGGCCTTCGACGGCAGGCTCGGCCTCACCGGCGTCATCCTCACGAAGATGGACGGCGACGCAAGAGGCGGCGCCGCGCTTTCGATACGGGCCGTCACCGGGCGCCCGATAAAGTTCGTCGGCATGGGCGAGAAGCTCGACGCCCTGGAGCCTTTCCATCCCGACCGGGTGGCGTCGCGTATCCTCGGCATGGGAGACGTCCTCTCGCTCATCGAGAAGGCGGAAGAGAGCGTATCCCTTGAAGAGGCGAAGGACCTCGAAGCGAAGGTCCGCCAGGGGGATTTCACGCTTGAGGATTTCAGAGTCCAGCTCATGCAGGTAAAGAAGCTGGGGCCGCTCGACCAGCTCCTCGGCATGATACCCGGCATGGGCAAGCTCAAGGGCGCGATGGCGAACGTGGACGACCGGGAGGTAGACCGCATCGTCGCCATAATAAACTCCATGACAGGCAAAGAGCGAAGAAACGTAAACATAATAAACGGCAACAGACGGAAGCGCATCGCGCGCGGAAGCGGCACGCAGGTGCAGGAAGTGAACCGGCTCCTAAAACAGTTCGCGGAGACCCGCAAAATAATGAAGATGCTCTCCAGGCCCGGAGGGAAGCTGCGGCTTGGGAAGGGGCTGTTCGGGTAAAATCGCGGCTCGTCGTTTTGGTTCCGAGACCTGCTTTACGCGCGGCCTGGCGGGTTGTTCGGGTAAAGGTTTGCTGTCATTCCGAGCGTAGCCGAGGAATCTACAGTTGATTTCCAAAGAAAGTCGAATGTAGGTCCCTCCGCTTTGGTCGGGACGACAAGCAAATCGAGAATAAATGTAATCTTTTAATGAGGAGGTGATTGAATGGCGGTAAAAATAAGGCTTACACGCAAGGGGACTCACAAGCAGCCGTATTACAGGGTCGTGGCTGCGGACTCGCGCTCTCCCAGGGACGGACGTTTCCTGGACATACTCGGCACCTATGACCCACTTGCGAAGCCGGCTCTCATAGAGCTCGACCGTGAGAAGGTGGCGTCCTGGCTTAAAAAAGGCGCGACTCCCTCGGAGACGGTCATGTCTCTTATAAAGACGTCCGGAGTCCTTAAGTCCGAGGATGCGCCACAGGTTTCCTAAACACGGATAACGTCCATAGGTTCTGACCGACACGGCCACTACTACCAGCGGAGGTGGGCAATGAAAGACCTGATCGAACATATCGCTAAGGCTCTGGTCGATAACCCTGAAGAGGTGAGCGTCGCCGAGGTCGAAGGAGAAAGAACCACTGTCATCGAACTGAGGGTAGCCCAGACGGATTTGGGCAAGGTGATAGGCAAGGAGGGCAAGACCGCCCGCGCCATGCGCACAATCCTGAACGCCGCCGGCACAAAGATCGGGAAAAGGTGCGTCCTGGAGATACTCGAATAGAAAAGCGCGTCCTTGTCGGCATATGCTTGAGGCCCGTCGGGCTTAAAGGCGAGCTCAAGATAAAGCCCCTTACCGACAACCCGGAGCGCTACCGGGCCGGGGCGAAAATATGGGCGGAACCCGGCGGGAGAGAAGGCGCGTCTGCGGCGCCTGTGCGCCTTACCGTAAAAGCGGCGAGAGAGAGCGGACGCGACATTGCCGTATTCTTTGAAGAGATAGACTCAATCGAAGACGCCGAGGCCATGCGGGGCAGAGAGTTTTTCGTCCCGGAGTCGGATGTCCCGCCCCTGCCGGAAGGCGAGTATTACCACTTCCAGATACTGGGCCTCCCGGTATTTGCCAGCCGGGGAAGGCTTCTGGGCAAGGTGAGCGATATAATCGAAGCCGGCGGGAGAGACGTCTACGTCGTGAAGGGGCAGGGGGGCGAATATCTGATACCTGTCACCGACGAAGCGATTGAGAAAATAGACCCAGGGAACGGCAGGATTACCCTGCGCCCGATGAAGGGCTACATCCCCGAGTGAGGCCGGTCGACCGGATGAACTGCGAGGTACTTACCCTTTTCCCAGGTATTGTCGAGGCTGCGGTCGGCGACAGCATACTGAAGCGCGCGCAGGATAAGGGGCTTCTCGACATAAAAATAACCGATATCCGGAGCTTCGCCAAAGGGAAACACAAGACGGCGGACGACGCCCCCTTCGGCGGCGGGCCGGGTATGGTCATGAAGCCGGAGCCGGTCTTCGAGGCCGTCGAGGCGGCAGCCGGGCCGGGGGCGGGTGTGTCGGAGGCCGAAGCCGATAGACCGGCTGCGCGCATAATACTTATGTCGCCCCAGGGGCCGGTATTCAACCACGAAAAGGCCCTGGAGCTCTCCCGCGAGACCCGCAAGCTCATATTCATCTGCGGGCGCTACGAGGGTATCGACGAGCGGGCGCGGTCTTTGGCGGACGAGGAGCTGTCCCTTGGAGATTTCGTCCTCTCCGGCGGAGAGCTTGCGGCGGCGGCGGTCATAGAGGCTGCGGCGAGGCTCATCCCCGGCGTGCTTGGGGACGAGGAATCTGCCGGGCAGGATTCGTTTTACGACGGCCTCCTCGACTACCCGCACTATACCCGCCCGGCCCAATACCGGGGGATGAAGGTTCCGGAGGTGCTGCTAAGCGGGAACCACGCCGAGATACGCCGTTGGAGGCGGAAAGAGGCGCTCCGGGCGACTATGCGGAAAAGGCCCGACCTGCTTGAGAAAGCGGCCCTGTCGGATGAAGACAGGAAGCTGATGGAGGAACTGGAAAACGAAATAACCACTGGGTAGAAAGACTGTCATTCCGAGCGTAGCCGAGGAATCTACAGTTGAATTTAAAAACTTACTGTGGGTCCCTCGACTGCGCTCGGGACGATAATGCAAAATAAATACTTATACATTGCCCTTATCCACTACCCCGTAAAGAACAAAAACGGCGAGGTGGTTTCCACGGCGATTACGAACCTCGACCTGCACGACATGGCGCGTGCGGCCAAGACATACGGGGTGAAGGGCTATTACATAATCAACCCGATGGCCGCCCAGAGGGAGCTTGCGGAAAGAATAATAAGGCACTGGACGGAAGGCTTCGGAGCGTCCTACAACCCGAACCGGGGCGAGGCGCTCAGCATCATAAAAATCGTGCCGGAGTTCCGGGACGCCCTTTCCGAAATAGAGCGGGAAACCGGGGCAAGACCGAAGGTAATGGCTACGGCGGCGCGGGAGGCTGAGGGCGTCAAAGAAGACCGTGATTCGGAAATCCCCCCAACCCCCATTTACCAAAGGGGGGCGAGTGGGGATTTGACAAAAGGCGACAGGGTTATAGGTTTTGAACAGGCGCGGGAGGTAATAAACGCCGGGCCGTCTGTAATCGCCTTCGGGACGGGCTGGGGACTTACGGATGAGTTCATAGGCTCATGCGACTTCAGGCTTCCGCCCATCCGGGGCGCGGGCGGACAGGGAGGCCGGTTTACCGGCTCGACCGGCGGCGGATACAATCACCTGCCGGTTCGTTCCGCCGCGGCGATTATCCTTGACAGGCTGGCGGGAGAACGGTAATAATAAGCGGCTCCGGCGCGCCTAGGGGTATGTGCGGCGATTATGTTTATAAATTTGTCGTCCCGACCGAAGTGGAGGGCCCACGGTAAGTTCTTAAATTCAACCGTGGATTCCTCGGCTGCGCTCGGAATGACAGCATTCAATTCCGATTACGATGGAGGTTAAAAAAAATGAATATCCTCGATTCCATAGAAAAAGAGCAGATGAAGAATATCCCCGCTTTCGCCATCGGGGACACGCTGAAGGTATCCTTGAAGATAAAGGAAGGCGACAAGGAGCGCATACAGGTCTTCGAGGGCGTCTGCATCGCCAAAAACGGCGGCGGCATCCGCGAGACGTTCACAGTGCGCAAGATCAGCTACGGCGAGGGCGTCGAGAGGATTATACCGCTTCACTCCCCGCTCATCGCCGACATAAAAGTCGCCAAGCGAGGCAAGGTGGCGAGGGCGAAACTCTTCTATCTGCGCGACCTCTCCGGCAAGGCCACGAGGATAAAAGAGAAGGAATATAAAGCCGAAGGCGCGGGGAAGGCGGCTGCTGCGGTCGGGAAGGCCAAAGCCGGGAAACCTGAAAAACCGGCAAGGGCGGAAAAGCCCGCGAAGGCCCCGAAGGCCGCAAAGGCCCCGAAGGCGGCGAAGAAATAATTGAAGCAGTCCGGATTCGATTTCGGGGAGTTGAGGGATGGCCTGGTGCCGTCCCTTTATTTTTTCGAGACGGACCTGGCCGGCCGGGGATATGCCAGTATCGCCGGCGTGGACGAGGCCGGTCGCGGGCCTCTCGCCGGGCCGGTCGTCGCGGGCTGCGTAATACTTAAGCCCGGCCAGACAATACCGGGCGTGAACGACTCCAAGAAGCTCACCGAGCGCGAGCGGGACAGGCTCTGCAAGGCGATATGCGCCGAGGCGTTCGATTTCGGAGTAGGCATTGTCGAGGCGGGCGAGATAGACGAAATTAACATCTATCAGGCCGCCAGGAAGGCTATGCTCCTTGCCGTGCAGGACCTGACGGCCCCTCCGGATTTCATCCTCCTCGACGCAATGAGCATAGAGCTCGACATACCCCAGCGCTCGCTTATAAAAGGCGACACAAGGAGCGCGTCCATCGCCGCGGCGTCGATTGTCGCAAAGACGACCCGCGACCGCATAATGGTGCGCTACGACATGGAATATCCACAGTACGGCTTCGCAAGGCACAAGGGCTACGGCGGCAAAATGCACCTGGAAGCCCTGAAAAAGCACGGGCCGTGCCCCATTCACAGGCTGTCTTTCCGGGGCGTCCTTAACCCGCCGGCCTGACATTATCCCGGAAATCCCGAAAAAATCTTCCCGGAATTTGCCTTATTTTCTTTTAATTGTTATAATATTAAGATAAGAAATATTTAGCGTGGATTCTTCGCTTCGCTCAGAATGACAAGGGGGGAGTTGCATCTGCTCGATTTTTTTGATTTCGGGGAGGGGTGAGCCAATTGGAATATTTCGACATTGTAAGCGAGAAGGGCGAGGTAATCGGCAAAGCGCTTCGGAGCGAGTGCCACGGGAACCCGGCGCTTGTGCATCGGGCGGCGCACGTGCTGGTGTTCAATAAAAGAGGGAAGCTCCTCCTGCAACTCCGTTCGAAGGACAAGGACATCCAGCCCGGCAAATGGGATACGTCCGTCGGCGGGCATCTTGGCGTCGGCGAGAGCTACGAGCAGGCGGCTCTCAGGGAGATGAAGGAAGAGCTTGGGGTGGATCCGCCGGAGCTTGAGCATCTCTACGATTACCCCATGAGAAACGACGTCGAATCGGAGAATATCCGCAGTTTTCTGACCCGGCACGAAGGGCCGTTTTCGCCGCAGGCGGAAGAGATAGAAAAGATTAAATTCTGGGGCCTGGACGAGATAGCGTCCGCCATGGGCAAGGGTATCTTCACGCCGAACTTCGAGACCGAGTTCAAGATGCTCTCGCTCTTCTTCAAGAAGTCGGAGGACAGTCCGCTTCATTAAAACGATACCCCGGCGGCATAGGGTCGGGAGAGGGTGACCGGTGAGTTCCGCATATCTGGGGACGCTTGAGACGGCGGACCCGCTATATTCATACCTTGTAAAAGACGTCATGCCGAAGGTGAGGCTCGACGTAAGGAACCCGACCTTCCACGTCAGCCGCCTGTCCGGTTCAAACCTCGTGTACCGCTACCAGGAAAGCGCGTCTCATCTAAACCTTATCGGCAAGTTTTATACCTCCGCCGAGGCCGCGAAGGGGCCGAAGCTCATAGGGGAATATCATAACCTCAGGAAGGCGAGGGCGCTGGGGCTGACGGGGCCGCCGAACCGCGTCGTCCGGCCCCTCGCGAGCAAGAAAAGCCTGGGGCTTGGTCTCATGGAGGAATACGTAGACGGGCGGGACCTCGACCACTACATCAGGCGGGCGGCCTTCGAGGGCCGGCACGACAGGCTTAGGGCGCGGCTTTCCGACCTGGCCTTTTTCCTCTCCGAGTTCCACAAAAGGACCACCTCGGACTTTCCTCTCTTACTTGGGCGCTCGTCTTGTTATTTCGATCGGATACTCTTAAAGCTCGCGAAGAAAGGGCTTGTGGACGAACACCTGGAAAAGGTTTTCGGAAAGCTCAAGGATGCCTGGCTTGAGCGTGACTACATGAGGGATGACCGCCGGGTGCTTGTGCATGGGGACGCCACACCGACCAACTTCATCTTTCCTGAGAGTCGGGGGTGCATAGCCATAGACCTTGAGAGGATGAGGCCGGACGACAGGATGATGGATATCGGAATGATATGCGGGGAACTCAAGCATTCCTTCCTCTGGCGCACGGGGAACAAATACGTCTCCGAAGAGCATATAGGGCATTTTCTAAGCGAGTATGCGGGGCATTTCGGCCATCCGGGGAGGGTATTCAAGAGCATAGCGCGCAGAAATCCCTTCTATATGGCCCTGACGGAGCTCAGGATAGCCAGGAACTCGTGGCTCGACCGGGAGCACAGAAGGAGGCTTGTCGTCGAGGCGCAGGAATGCCTCGCATGGGGGCTCAGGCTCAGATGAGCGTAAAGGCCCTGGTGTTCGACCTCTACGGGACGCTCGTCAATATCCGCACGGACGAGCAGGACCCGACATTATACTCCGAGCTTAGCAAGTTCCTCTCGTACAGCCATGTGAACATCTCGCCGGAAGACCTGAAGGAGGAATATCTGAAGGGCGTCAGGCGATCCCTCTCCGCCGGGAAGGAAGAATACCCGGAAGTGGACGTGCGCCGTATATTTACGGGCATTGTCGGGTCGAGACGCGAGGGCAGGGCGGAGCCTCGGACGGCCCTCATAGCGGCAAGGCTCTTTCGCTCGCTCTCCAGGAAGCATTTCGAGCCTTTTCCGGGGATTTACGGCATGCTTGAGCGCCTGCGGGAGCAATACTCCATGGCGCTTCTCTCGGACGCGCAGAGGTGTTTCACGGAGCCGGAGATAAACCAGCTCAAGCTTGGATGGTTCTTCGACCACATATTCCTGTCCTCGGATTACGGCTTCAGAAAACCGGAACCGAAATATTTCCGCATGGCCATAGACGCGCTCAAGGTAGCGCCGGAGGAGGCCGTATACGTTGGAGACAACGCCTTCAGAGACCTCTGGGGCGCGAAAAAAGCCGGGATGCGCGTGGTGCTTGTAAGAAGCGACATCCGCGAATACGACGGCATGAAACCGGACGTCTACATAGACGAAATAGCCTCGCTTGAGCAGGCCGTAGCGGATATGTTATAATTTAAAAAAGATGGCGAATGTCGGCGAAATATTAATTTTGCCAGGGAGGTCTTGCAATGGTAAGGTCGATTGGCCGTGACGAACTGAGGCGAAAGCTCCATGAATCGCCGGGCAGGGTCATACTTGTGGATGTCCGGGAGAGGGATGATTACGAGAAGGAGCATATACAGGGAGCCATATCCATACCTGTTTCCGAGCTTTCCATGCGCGTCCAGAAGGACTTCGGCAAGGATATGGAAATTATAGTCTATTGCGGCACCTTCGAGTGCACGCTCAGCACCAAGGCCTCGGAAATGCTCCTGAATATGGGATACGAAAACGTCATGGAGTACGAGGGGGGGCTCAAGGACTGGAAGATTGCGGGCTTCCTGACAGAGGGGCCCGAACGCCTCGCCGCATAAGGTAAAATTTCTCTTAAAACCCGCCCCGTGGGCGAGTTTTTTTGTCTTTTTACAACCCGAAGAAAATCAAGAAAATTATGGACAAAAAGCGGACGGAGTGGTAGATTATCTATCGCTTTGCCGTATAAACGCTTTTTGAGAATAGGAGCCGCCATGTTTGCGAAACGCCTGGTAAAGATTTTTATTCCGTTCCTGATAGCGGGGGCCGCTCTCGCCGGGTCTTCCCATGCCGCAAACGCCTTCAGGAACGTCTCGGTCGGCCAGCCGGCCCCCAATTTTTCCCTTCAGGACAGCTCCGGCAAGGACTACTCCCTCTCCTCGTTCACCGGCAGGGTCACGCTGGTGATATTTGTCAGGCCGGACCAGAACAACTCCATCCGCGCGATGAAAATCCTCCAGAAGATATATCCGGAATTTTCATCCAAGGGCGTCGAGTTCCTGGCGATAGTCTCCGAGACCGACCAGAAAAACAACATACCCGTCCTGGTGCAGAAGGAAAACATTACGTTCCCGGTTTTATTTGACGACAGCCGCAAGGTATACGGCGCCTGGGGCACGATACTTTATCCCACCACGGGCATAGTCGGAAAAGACGGAAAACTGGTCGTCCAGGTGCCTAT
>JAJYGS010000093.1 GCA_021785055.1 Nitrospirota bacterium
CTTTGTTTCCGGGCATCCGCGAAGCCTCGCGCCGTTTTTTTTAGTTCCGCCGCGGAACCTTTTACGACGCTTGAAAAAATATTTCTATGGAACCAAAAAAAGTATATAGCAATTATTTTTCAATTGCAATAAATAATTTAATATCATGCACTTCGGCGACAAATTTTTTTTATAGTCCTTCCGCGCAAATTTTTTATCAACTGCGTTGACATATTTTCCGCATGATGTAAACTCGTAATGAGGAGAAAGGAGGCCCGCATGAAACAGAAACTGCTCTACGCACTCGCAATACCGCTTGCGCTGCTGGTATGCGCATGCGCCTCTACGGAATTCGCACAGAAGGAAAAGCCCGGCTCAGGCATAGAAGGACAGGTCTTCATCAAGAACGAGGGCGCCGCCGGAGGCGTATACGTCTACGCGTACGACTCGCCTTACAACGACATGAGGGTGCCCACGAAGCTCATCTCGAAACAGTCCGCGCCCGACGGCACGTACCGGCTCGACCTCGCGCCCGGCACATATTTCATCGTGGCCAGGAGGCGCACCTCCGGAAGCCCGAAAGGGTATCTCGTCAAGGGGGATTACGAAGGAAAATACCCCGCCAACCCCATCACGGTGAAGCCCGGAAGGTATGAGAAGGTAAACATATCCATATCGAGGCTCGACGGCAATTTCCTCCTCGCCCCGTATATTCCGAGCGACAGCAACAAGGGCGTCAGGGGCACGGTATACGGCGAGGACGGAAAGCCTGCGGACGGCGCTTACGTCATGGTGTACAAGGACCGCGAGATGGTCGGCCTCCCGGCCTACCTCTCGAAGGCGACCGCCGCCGACGGCAGGTATTTCGTATACGTGCCCAAGGCCGGCGCTTATTACGTCGCGGCCCGGCTCAAGTACGGCGGCGTCCCGAGAAAGGGAGAACCCTACGGCACGTACGACAAGAACAAGGATCACATGATTACGCTGAACGGAAACGAGGTCGCATCCGGCATAGACATAAAACTCGGACCGTTCCCGTTCGACCTGATACTGCCCGTGCCGCCAGTCAAGGGACAGCCGTCTTCCGCGCCGGCGCAGAACCCGGCCCCTTGACTTGTTTTCTTGCACGCAAAATAAAGGCCGTCTTTTTTGAGGCGGCCTTTTTTGCTTTTTGTTATACTTTTCTGTAATTTAAAAATCAAGACTTGGATTCCCGATTAAATCGTTCGGGAATGACGGTCAAGGTTCCGGAGGACTTCGGATGTTATTCGACAGGTTCGACCCCTTAAAGGGCGAGAGACTTGAGATAATGGACAAGGACGGGCGCGTAAACGAGGAGCTCCGCCCGGACTTGAGCGACGAGCGCATAAAGGAGCTTTATGTCCGGATGAGCGTGATGAGGCTTGCGGACAGGACCGCCCTGAACCTCCAGCGCGAGGGCAGGATGGGCACCTACGCTCCAGTTTACGGGCAGGAGGCATCCCAGGCGTCGGCGGCGTTCCTTGGAAAAGACGACTGGCTCGTGCCGTCGTACCGAGAGAGCGGCGCGCTCTTCATGCGCGGCGTTCCGCTCTCCGGGATATACCGCTACTGGATGGGAGACGAGCGGGGCCTCGTCGGCATAAAAGACCTGCGCGTGCTGCCGGTAGAGGTGGTAGTGGGCAGCCAGCCCCTGCACGCCGTCGGGGTGTCGTGGGCGATGAAGCTTCGGGGCATCAAGTCCGTCGCGGCGGTATATTTCGGCGACGGCGCAACGTCCGAAGGCTCGTTCCACGAGGCCATGAACTTCGCGGGCGTGTTTGATACGCCAACTGTCTTCATCTGCCAGAACAACCAGTTCGCCATAAGCGTCCCCCGGAAGGTTCAGACAAGGTCGAAAAGCATCGCGCAGAAGGCGAACGCCTACGGCTTCAAGGGGATCCAGATATACGGCAACGACATCATGGCGGTCTATGCGGCCATGAAGGAGGCTACGTCCGACGCGCGCGAGGGACGCGGCCCCAGGCTTATCGAGATGCTGACATACCGCTTCGGCCCGCATACCACAGCCGACGACCCGACCAAATACAGGGACGCAGAAGAGCTTGAAAAGAACAAGCCGTTTGACCCGCTTATCCGCCTGAGGCTCTACCTCTCTTCGCTTGGCATGTGGAGCGAAGAAGAGGAATACGAGATTATGGACGCAGCAAAGGCGGAGGTGGAAAAGGCCGTGGCCATTGCGGAGTCCGCGCCGCCGCCGGAACCGTCCGACATCTTCCATAACACGTGGAAGAGAGAGCATCCATACTTAAAAAGGCAGGAAAACGAAATGCTCGCCCTGCTCCGGGAGACTGAAGGAGGCGCGCCAAATGCCTAAGCTCAATATCGTCTCCGCCATAAACCTCGCGCTCGACAGGGAGATGGGAAAAAACGACAAGGTTGTCATAATCGGCGAGGACGTGGGCCGGGAGGGAGGCGTGTTCAGGGTTACGGACGGCCTCCAGGGGAAATACGGGCCGGAGCGCGTTATCGACACGCCGCTCTCCGAGGGAGGCATAGCGGGCACGGCGCTTGGGCTTGCAGTCGGAGGTCTTGTCCCCGTCGCGGAGATACAGTTCGAGGGGTTCATGTATCTTGCGCTCGACCAGATTGCAAACCAGATGGCGAGGTATCGCTCCCGGAGCCGGGGGCAGTATCCGATAAACCTTGTCCTGAGGCTTCCCTGGGGCGGCGGCATACGCGCCCCGGAGCACCACTCCGACTCCCCGGAGGCCGTGCTTGTGAATACCCCCGGCATTACCGTCGTCCAGCCGTCCAATCCCTACGACGCCAAAGGGCTTATGACCGCCGCGCTCCGCTATGGAGACCCGGTCATATACTGCGAGCCGAAGCGCATCTACCGCGCCATAAAGGCCGAGGTGCCGGACGAGGACTACGAGGTTCCAATCGGCAAGGCCAACGTCGTGCGCGAGGGGACGGACATGACGATTGTCGCATGGGGCGCGATGATGCGCGAGGCGTTGAAGGCCGCGGAAGAGCTCGCCGCGGACGGCGTTAGCGCGGAGGTAATCGACCTCCGGACGATTTCGCCGATGGACAGCGACACCATTGTAAGCTCCGTGAAGAAAACCGGCAGGCTCCTCGTAACGCACGAGGCCCCCAGGACTGGCGGTATCGGCGCGGAGATTGCGGCCAGGGTATACGAAGAGGCGTTCACGAGCCTGCTTGCGCCAGTCGAGCGCGTGACGGGCTATGACGCCGTAATGCCTCTCTTCAAGCTGGAGGACTACTACCTGCCGGATGCGAAGAAGATAATCGCGGGTGCGCGGAAGATGATGAGTTATTGATAGCCGTCATTCCCGTGTAAACGGGAATCCAGGTTTCTTGCTCCCTCTCCCTCGATGGGAGAGGGTTGGGAAGAGGGTGCTATGGCCTACGAATTCAAATTCCCCGACATCGGCGAAGGCCTGACCGAGGGCGAGGTTGTCGAATGGAAGGTGAAGGTCGGCGATTATGTCAACGACCACCAGCCGCTGCT
>JAJYGS010000152.1 GCA_021785055.1 Nitrospirota bacterium
GCGTGCGACGAAGCGCGAATACGGCAGGGCCGAGCTTGCGCTGGACGACGAAAGCGACCTCCTGAAATATGTCGGCGGGACGGGAGATTCGCCCGCGAACACCACCGTCGTATGGATGAGCCACGGGGACAGGATAGAGAAGATGCCGGAAGGTTTCTCGGCAATCGCCCATACGGAAAACTCGCCGACGGCGGCGATGGCAGACCACAAAAGAAAATTCTACGGCGTGCAGTTCCACCCGGAGGTCGCCCACACGCCGGAAGGTGTACAGATATTGAAGAACTTCCTCTACGAGGTTTGCGGCTGCGAGCCTTCCTGGACGATGGCAAGCTTCATCGACTATTCGGTTGACATCGTCAGGAAACAGGTCGGGAAGAAGCCCGTAATCTGCGCGCTGTCCGGAGGTGTGGACTCCACCGTCGCCGCCGCGCTCGTGCACAGGGCCGTAGGGGATCAGCTTACCTGCATATTCGTGAACAACGGAGTGCTGAGAAAGGGCGAGGCGGAGCGGGTATGGGAGACTTTTAAGGCTCTGGGTTTTAAAATTAAGTACGTGGATGCAGGCGAGACGTTCCTTTCAAGGCTTTCAGGCGTGGAAGACCCGGAGAAAAAACGCAAGATAATCGGAAATACATTTATAGAAGTGTTCGAGGCGGAGACTTCCAGCCTGGACGGCGCGGAATTCCTTGCCCAGGGCACGCTTTATCCCGACGTGATAGAGAGCGTGTCCTTCAAGGGGCCGTCCGCAGTCATAAAATCACATCACAACGTCGGCGGCCTGCCGGAGAAGATGAAACTGAAGCTCGTCGAGCCGCTCCGGGAGCTTTTCAAGGACGAGGTGCGCGAGCTCGGCGCGGAGCTCGGCCTTCCGGATGACATAATCTGGAGACAGCCTTTCCCCGGGCCGGGGCTTGCGATAAGGATACTGGGCGAGGTGACGAAAGAGCGTCTCGGCATCCTGCGGGAGGCCGACGCAATCGTCCTGGAAGAGATTAAAAAGGCCGGGCTATACCGCGAGATATGGCAGTCCTTCGCCGTTCTCCTGCCCATACGCACTGTCGGCGTCATGGGCGACGAGCGCACGTATGAGAGCGTGGTCGCGCTTCGGGCCGTCCACTCGAAAGACGGCATGACAGCCGACTGGGTGCACCTGCCCTACGAACTCCTTGGGACAATCTCGAACCGCATCATCAACGAAATCAAGGGCGTAAACCGCGTCTGCTACGACATCTCAAGCAAGCCGCCATCCACGATAGAGTGGGAGTAAAAGGGGGCCGGGTGGGCCGGGCCGCCGCCGGGGCCGTCTGCGCGCAAATAACACCCTTCTCTTTCCCGCTCATGCGCGAAATCGGCTTATCTTATGCCGCTTTCTTCAGGCCCTCTTCCCCTTCGATTGCCGCGGGCTTCACAGTTGGCGAAACCGCCACTCCCTCGACATAGACCATCTCGCCGCCGAGCCAGCCCGAAACGAGAAGCGCCGCGATGCCTACTATCGAGAGGATAAACGGCGTCAGATCGACCGGCGGTCCGACGGAGCGCAGGTAGAAATTGACTATGAACAGCACGGTAACCGAGAAGTTAATCCCAAGGTGCCAGTAGCCTATCTTCCTTGCCCGCGTGCCCTGCGGGATGGAGAGAAGGTCTATCAGGCCGAAAACGGCTGCTACAAGCGCGCCGATTATGCCTATGCCCATCGCGTAATATGCCGCGGGCGCCCATGCGGGGTTCCCGCCCGCCCTGAGGACTATGTCGCCGATAAGCGAAAAAACCCACATCCCGATAGGCAGGACTACCAGCATCGGGTGAATCGGGTGTCTTTCTATTGTCGCCTTCGTTTGCATCTCCCTGCTCCTTTGTAGAAAAATATAAATCACCTGCGCATCCCGCTTTCTGGGATACGTCCCCATTTTTAATTATAGCATTTGTCATTAAAATCGGTTGAACCGGAGTCTTTTCTTGTTTATTTATAAAAAATACGTTATCATGTCAGCCATGCGTATCGAAACCCCGGGAGATTATATGAAAAAATTTTCTGTTCTGTCCGTATGCATGGCCGCGTTCCTCTTTGTTTCGGTTGCCGCTTTCGGCCAGGGCAGCGCCCCGTCCGGCAAAAAGAACCCGCCCCGAAATCCGGGCCTGTCCGTCATGGCCGGGAAGGTTTTGAAGGTTATGAACGGCGGCGGGTATACCTATGCCAGGATTCGGAACAGCAAGGGAAATATCTGGCTTGCCATGCCGGAGGCAAAGCTGAAGGCCGGAGAGACCGTCACCTTCTTTCCCGGGACCATGATGACGAACTTCCACAGCGATACGCTTAATCGCACCTTCAAGAAGGTCATGTTCACCCAGGGCCCCGTCGCCCTGCCCGGCACGAAGGCATACAGGGCAAAAAACAAGGCAAAACAACCCGCCGAAAAGATAAAGGTGTCGAAGGCCCAGGGGCCAAACGCCCACACGATAGCCGAGATATACAAGGACAAGGCGGCGCTTGGCGGGAAGACCGTTTCCGTGCGCGGGAAGGTGGTCAAGGTATCCAAGGGCATCATGGGCAGCAACTGGCTCCATATCCAGGACGGCACCGGCGACGCCTCGAAAGGGACGAACAGCCTGGTCGTTACGACGAAGGACGATGCCGGCACCGGGGACGTCGTTACGGCGACGGGTGTCATCACGCCGAACAAGGACTTCGGTTTCGGCTACAAGTACGACGTGATAATGGAGCAGGCGAAGATAACGAAGCAGTAAACCGCCGGGGACTTGAGTTTACTCTGCCTCGCCTGTCGTTCTGAGGCATCGCCTTAGAATCCGCCTTTTAAGCCGCTCCGACAAACCGGGCGGCTGCAATCTCCGAATTCCGGTTTTTTCATGTATCGCTATTCCAAAAAATACGATGTAATCGTCGTCGGGGCGGGTCATGCGGGCTGCGAGGCGGCTCTGGCCTCGGCGCGGATGGGCCTGGATACGCTCCTGCTTACCATGAACCTCGACTCCGTCGCCCAGATGTCCTGCAACCCGGCAATCGGCGGGCTTGCGAAGGGGCATATCGTCCGGGAGATCGACGCCCTGGGCGGGGAGATGGCGAAAATAATCGACAAGACGGGGATACAGTTCCGGCGTCTGAACATGAGCAAAGGCCCGGCTGTCCGGGCCACGCGCGCGCAGGCGGACAAGGCGTGGTATCGGCGGGCGATGAAGGAGGCCGTGGAGGCCCGGGACAGGCTGGACTTAAAGCAGGGCATGGGCGTCCGGATACTTGCGGAGAGCGGAAAGGTTACGGGGATTGCCGACCAGCTTGGAATTGAATACCGGGGAAGGGCGGTGGTGCTCACTACCGGGACGTTCTTGAACGGCCTGATTCACATCGGTTTAAACCATTTCCCGGCGGGCAGGGCGGGGGAATTTCCGTCCGTGGGACTAAGCGAATCGCTCTCGGAGCTTGGGTTTCCCATCGGACGGCTAAAGAAGATCGGA
>JAJYGS010000157.1 GCA_021785055.1 Nitrospirota bacterium
CCATCCGGAAGAAGAGCTGCGGAAATTTCCCGACATTCCGTCCCAGCTCCCCTTCCGCATGGAGACGCTGATGCGCGCCCTGAGCGAGAAGTCCGTCGAGCCGTCGAGGCTCGATGCCGTATGCGTCCGGGGCGGACTTATGCGGCCCGTAAAAAGCGGTGTCTACCGGGTGACGGAGGAGATGGCCAGGGACATACGGAACGCGAAAAAATTCTGGGGACGGGAGCACGCCTCGAACCTGGGGCCTCTGATGGGGCTTCGGATTTCCGGGGAATACGCAGTCCCGGCATTTACAGCCGACCCGGTAGTCGTGGACGAAATGGACGACGTCGCGCGAATATCCGGAGTCCCGGAGATAAAAAGGCGGAGCCTGCTCCATGCCCTGAATATCAGGGAACAGGTTCGCCGGGCCGCGCGCGATCTTGGGGTAAATACAAGCGAGGTGAATTTCATAGTTTCGCACATGGGCGGCGGGACGACCGTCGCGGCCATACGGCGCGGGAGGATTGCGGACGTGAACAACGCGCTCCTGGGGATGGGCCCGTTCTCTCCCCAGAGGGCGGGTGCGCTCCCGACGGGCGACCTCCTCGACATGGCGTATTCCGGAGAATATACGAAGCCTGAGCTTAAGAAAAAGCTGGTCTCCGGAAGCGGCCTTACGGGATACCTCGGCACGGGCGACGTCCGGGAAATCGGGAAGCGTATCGATGCCGGAGACGAGACCGCCACCCTGATACTCTCCGCGATGGCATACCAGGTATCGAAGGAAATCGGCGCGATGGCAGCGGCGCTTAAGGGAGATGTCTTGTCTATTATCCTCACCGGCGGAGTGGCGTTCTCAGGGAGGGTTGTCGGGATAATAAAAGAGCGTGTGTCGTTCATAGCGCCGGTTCGCGTCTATCCGGGGCAGGCGGAGATGGAGGCGCTGGCGTGGCATGCGGCGGCGGCGATGGCCGGAGAGGAACAAATTTTATATTATGGACAGGATTAGGAATTTCAGCGAGATGATGGCGGCGGCGAAGCAGGCCAGGGAATGCCTGCCGCCGTACAGGGTTGCGGTGTGCGCGGCGGAGGATGCAAGCGCCGTCACCGCAATGGAATCAGCCGCAAGGCTGGGGCTCGCCAGGCCGATCCTTATCGGCGAGAAGGAGCGGATTCTTGGCATCATAAAGGAGACCGGCTCCGATCCCGGGCTTTTCGAGATTGCGGACGTAAGCGGAGAGGACGAGAAGGCGGAGAAGGGGGTCAAATTAATCCGGCAGGGGGCGGCGGACATCCTGATGAAGGGGATGGTGCCGACATCCACTTTTCTGCACCCGATATTCAGGAAGGAGAACGGCCTGTCGAGGGGCTTTTTCATAAGCCACGTGGGCGTCCTGCACGTCCCCGGTTTCGACAGGCTCATCATCCAAACGGACGGCGGGATAAACATCGCCCCGGACATCGAGATGAAAAAAGGTATAATAGCAAACGCGGTCTTCGTGGCGAGGCGGCTTTTGAATATCGACAGGCCGAAGGTCGCGCTCCTCTCCGCATCCGAGAAGGTGCACCCGAAGATACAGTCCACCGTGGACGCAAGGCTCCTTTCCGATTGGGCCAAAGACGCCATGCCTGAGGCGGACGTGGAGGGGCCGCTTGCGCTCGACCTCGCGGTCTCGTTAGAGGCGGCGAAGAGAAAGGGAATATCCGGCAAGGTGGCAGGATTGGCCGATATTCTCGTATCGCCGAACATTGAAATGGGAAACGTGATATACAAGGCGCTAAGGCATTTCGCTAACGCATCCGGCGCGGGAATTGTTGTGGGCGCGGGCTGCCCAATAATCCTTACCTCGCGCTCAGACCCGCCGGAGGAGAAGATTAACGCGCTGGCGCTTGCGGTGCTCTACGCCGGGCACATAAAAGAGGCGGGATACACAATAACGAAATAAGGCAGGGCCTTGGAAGCATTTGGCCTTGAATCCGCCTCCGTTACCTGATAAAATCATTGTCCATGCGTATCAGAATGTTAATCCTTATCCTGGCGTTTCTTGCGCTTTCCGCGCCCGCGCTCGCCTATGTGCCTGCAGAAACCCTCCCGCCGGTCCTGCCGCCTGAACACCTTAAACCCGCGCCGAAACCGAAGGCAAGAATGACGGAGGTGCAGGGACGGCTTCACTGCTCGGAGTATGGCACACGCTATAGCAGTCCCCTGGAAATGGTTTTCACGAACGGCGCGGACAGCTACGAGTTTCCCTTCGGAGACCAGGACGGGCATTTCAAGGGGAATATCCCGCGGGGTGCGACTTACCTCATGCGGGTGGAGTTCAAGGGCCGGGGGCTTGGCGCGGGGAAGCTCGCCGTCCCGCCGGACGCCGGGCCGAGGTTTAATAAATCCATACAGATATACTATCCCGGAAGCGAGCTTGAGCTAATCTACGAGATAAGAGACGGAAGGCACAACGACCTTGCGGTAAAGCTTCAGGATATGAAAGGGAAATAACAATAATGTCCGACATACATCGGCAGAAGGTCCTCGTCCTCGACTTCGGCTCGCAGTATACGCAGCTCATCGCCCGGCGCGTGCGGGAGGCGAAGGTATATTGCGAGATATTCCCATACAACGCGGGGATGGAAAAGATAAAGGAGTTTGCTCCCAAGGGTATTATACTCTCCGGCGGGCCGTCGAGCGTATACGATGCGGGCGCGCCCTTAATCGGCAAAGACCACATAGAGCTTGGCGTCCCGGTGCTCGGCATATGTTACGGCATGCAGCTGATGACCCACCTTTTGGGCGGGGCCGTCGCCCGTGCCGCAAAACGCGAATACGGCAGGGCCGAGCTTGCGCTGGACGACGAAAGCGACCTCCTGAAATATGTCGGCGGGACGGGAGATTCGTCCGCGAACACCACCGTCGTATGGATGAGCCACGGGGACAGGATAGAGAGGATGCCGGAAGGTTTCTTGGCAATCGCCCATACGGAAAACTCGCCGACGGCGGCGATGGCAGACCACAAAAGAAAATTCTACGGCGTGCAATTCCACCCGGAGGTCGCCCACACGCCGGAAGGTGTCCAGATATTGAAGAACTTCCTCTACGAGGTTTGCGGCTGCGAGCCTTCCTGGACGATGGCAAGCTTCATAGATTATTCGGTTGACATCGTCAGGAAACAGGTCGGGAAGAAGCCCGTAATCTGCGCGCTGTCGGGAGGTGTGGACTCCACCGTCGCCGCCGCGCTCGTGCACAGGGCCGTAGGGGATCAGCTTACCTGCATATTCGTGAACAACGGAGTGCTGAGGAAGGGCGAGGCGGAGCGGGTATGGGAGACTTTTAAGGCTCTGGGTTTTAAAATTAAATACGTGGATGCAAGCGAGACGTTCCTTTCAAGGCTTTCAGGCGTGGAAGACCCGGAGAAAAAACGCAAGATAATCGGAAATACATTTATAGAAGTGTTCGAGGCGGAGACTTC
>JAJYGS010000019.1 GCA_021785055.1 Nitrospirota bacterium
GCTCTCCGGCTTACGGAACGGTAAACGAAAAACCCCGCCGCCGCGAAACCGGCTGCGCCCAGTACCAGAAAGCTTGCGACGAACCGGGACTGAAAGCCTTTCTTGATGAAATAGTTCCGTCTCCTGTAGTGTCTTCGTCCGGAAATGTTTTTCATCGGGTCTCTCCTATTTTATATGGCAGGCGAGGCATAGATCCTGATAGCTGTCCGGGGTGCCGATTACCAGGGCGCCGCCCTGGCTGCTGTAAGGGTCGTGGCAGGTGCAGCAGCCGATTTTCCCGTCGAACAGTTTAAGCCTTTTATCAAGGTACCCCACCTGGACGTAATCGTCCTTTCCATCCGAGGCAGTCTCGTAATCCATGCCTATCGGGTGCGACAGGCCGATGTCGGCTTCGGCATGGTTGAAGACGCCGATATTCAGGGTGGTTTTCTGGTCTGTGCCGTCGCCGTGGCAGTCGAGGCAGGCAAGAGAGAGCGGGTCGATGTCCGCGCTCTGGTCTATGACGTCAAAATTGGCAAATCCGTGGCTTTTGTTCATCACCGTCCAGTGGAATTGAACGGACGTGCTGTTTTCGTTTATATCAGCCGAGGTCGATTCCATTTGTATCTGTTTAATGCCCTCTTTCGTGTCGTGGCACGAAATGCAGAAGTTTTTGCCTATGACGTCGCGCCTCAGGAAATACGTCCTCCGGCCTGTCAGGGGATTGATATACGCCCTGTGTATGTCGTGGCAGGTTACGCAGGTTATCCTTCCGCGGGAGTCGAGCGGCATGTCCGGAGGAATGTTTACGCGGTTCGACGGCGCTATGTCCACCTGGTGAGATATTGTCTTGGACATGTCATGGCAGCGCGCGCACAAGTTGGAAATGGTATCGGTGAAACGGAGCGGCTCGCTGCTGCTTTCCGTCGGAAGCGTGAAATGGCATGAGAAGCAGTCGGACTGTGTGAAGGCGTGCGGGTTTGAGTTATTATCGTATTGCGTGGCGAAAGCGGCGGCTGCAACGGCGGTCGTCAAGATTGCGAGCAGGTATGTCCGGCGCATTTTTCCCTCTTAATTTGAAGTCTTTATCGATTCCAGCCTGCTTAAAAGCTCGCCCGCCGCGGCATGCGCTTCGCTTAGAATCGCGCCGCGTTCCGCCTCGGGGGCGTCTTTTAACCTTCGGGCGCATTCATCCAGCACGGCGTATGCCTCGCGTATGCCGTATACTTTTTCACGCAGTCCGAGTATCATGGAATTTACCTGGACGGCGAGTTCCTTCATCTCGTCTTTTTCCCTGAGGTTGATGTCGGACGACAAATCGCCCGCGGCCACCTGAAGTGCCGTATTTTCCATCTTCCAGAGCGGCCCGGCGAGCTTGTGAGACATTACAAGCTCCAGGACGATTATCCCCATCGTCAGGATACTCAGGGCGGCGGCCTCGGACAGGCCGATTGCGATAGGCAGGCTGAACCTCAGGGCCTTGAGGGTTTGGAGGGCTTCAGAGAATCCTCCGCGAATGTTTTCATTGAGAAACAGGTATATTGCGGCGCTCAAGACCGCGGCTGAAACCATGATCATAATACTGGTGTTAAGCGCTGTCTTCGCCTGAAACGTCTTTCCGATATAATTTGTTCTCATTTGGGCCCTCCCTTCATGCGGCAAAAAGCTTTAACTCCTTGACACATAAACTCAAACGTGTTAACTTGCCAGACAGTAGGAACGGATTATGTTAAAATAAATTTTATATATTATAGTTAAGCAATGGAAAATAAATTTGTCAAGCCGGTCTATCCCGGCATCGAAGAATTCAGGGAAAAAGCCAGGCTGGGGAATCTAATCCCGGTGTACCGCGAGCTGCTCGCGGACATGCTTACCCCGGTCTCGGCGTTCCTCAAAATCGACACGGGGAAATACTCCTTCCTGCTCGAAAGCGTCGAGGGCGGCGAAAAATGGGCCAGGTATTCCTTCCTCGGCGCAAACCCCTCCGTGATAATCCGGACTGAGGGTAAAAAAGGTTATATCGAAAGAAACGGCGAAACGGAAGAAAGTGAGCTTTCCGGAGACCCGATAGAATTCCTGAAACAGGCCATGAGGCAATACCGTCCGGTCCCCGTGGACGGTCTGCCGAGGTTTTTCGGCGGGGCGGTCGGATATTCGGGTTACGACATTGTAGGCTTCCTGGAGGATACCGGGACAAGGGAAAAACCCGGCCTTGGATGCCCGGACATCCTCTTCATGCTGACTGACACGCTGCTCATCTTCGACAATACCGCCCAGAAGATAAAGGTTGTGGCAAACGCATATATCGGCGGCGACGGCGTCGATGCGGCATACGCGAAGGCGGTAAATAAAATCGACGCCCTTGTCGATACCCTTAAGGCGAAACCGCCCAGGCGGAAGAAACCGAAGGCAAAGATTGCCGGTCGGCTGAAGTCCAATTTCACGAAGAAGGCTTTCGAGACGTCGGTAGTCAAGGCGAAGGAATATATAAAGGCCGGCGACATATTCCAGGTAGTCCTCTCCCAGAGGTTCGAGGAGAAGGCGAAGCTGGACCCGTTCGACGTCTACCGCGCGCTCCGGGTGATAAATCCCTCGCCCTACATGTTCTACCTTAACTGCGGCGGATTTGTCCTTACCGGCTCCTCGCCGGAAGTCATGGTCCGAGTGGAAGGCTCGCGCATAGACCTGCGGCCCATTGCAGGTACCAGGAAAAGGGGGGCGAACGAAGAAGAGGACGAAGCCCTAGTAAAGGAGCTCCTTGACGACCCGAAGGAGCGCGCCGAGCATATAATGCTCGTGGATTTGGGGCGAAACGACGTGGGCAGGGTATCGAAGCCGGGCCGTGTCGCCGTGAACGAGCTGATGGTCATAGAGAAATATTCCCATGTAATGCACATAGTCTCGAACGTCCGGGGCGAGCTGGACGAAAGCCGGGACGCATACGATGTAATGAAGGCGTGCTTCCCCGCCGGCACGGTCTCCGGCGCGCCGAAGATACGCGCCATGCAGATAATCGAGGACCTGGAGCCGACGAGACGCGGGCCGTACGCCGGCGCTGTCGGATATTTCAGCTTCACCGGCAACATGGACACATGCATCACCATTAGGACGCTCCTATTCAAGGACGGCAAAGTTTATGTGCAGGCCGGGGCGGGTCTGGTTGCGGACTCCGTGCCGGAGACGGAATATGCCGAGACGGTAAACAAGGCCGCCGCGATGATGAAGGCGCTGGAAATGGCGGAGCGGGGACTGTAAATAGCCGTTATTCGTGTTCGTGTTTGTAGATGTCATTCCGAGCACAGCCGAGGAATCCACAGTTGATTTTAAAGTAAAGTCAAATGTGGGTCCCTCCGCTTCGGTCGGGACGACAAGCACTGCACGAACACGTGTTTGAGGTATTCTTATGCTTTTGATGATCGACAATTACGACTCCTTCACGTATAACCTCGTCCAGTATTTCGGGGAGCTTGGCGAGGAATTGAAGGTATTTAGAAACGACAAGATTACGCTGGACGAAATAGAGGGTCTTAAGCCGGAGGGAATTGTCATATCCCCCGGCCCCTGCACGCCTAAGGAGGCGGGAGTTTCCGTGGACGCGATAAAGCGCTTCGCGGGAAAGATTCCCATACTCGGCGTTTGCCTGGGGCACCAGTCCATAGGCGAGGCGTTCGGCGGGGACGTAATCCGTGCCGCAAGGCTCATGCACGGCAAGACCTCCATGCTCCATCACGACGGCAGAAGCATCTTCAAGGGCATACCGAACCCGTTCGAGGCCACGCGCTATCACTCGCTCATTGTAAAGCGGGAGACCCTGCCGGATTGCCTTGAGGTCTCGGCATGGACGGACCGGGGCGAGATTATGGCGCTTCGGCACAGGGAGTTTTTTGTGGAGGGCGTGCAGTTCCACCCGGAGTCCATCCTGACCGTGCCGGGGAAAGACATACTGAGAAACTTCCTGCAGTTGATGAGGAAATAGCCCTCACCCCAACCCCTCTCCCGGAGGGCGAGGGGGTTAAGGACAAAAATGATTCGTGACGCCATTTTAAAAGTCGTAGAGCGCCGTAACCTCTCCCGAGAGGAGATGGAAGCGGCTATGCGCGAGATAATGGACGGCGAGGCGTCGCACGCGCTTATCGCCTCGTTCATCACCGCGCTTCGGATGAAGGGCGAGACGATAGACGAGATAACCGGCGCGGCGCGCGTAATGCGAAGGAAAGCCACCAGGATACCGATTAAATCGCGTCCCGTGTCGATAGACCACGACGACATAAACCTCGACCTTGAGACCATCCTCGACACCTGCGGCACGGGCGGGGACTCTACCGGCACGTTCAACATATCCACCACCTGCGCGTTCGTCGCGGCTGGCGCGGGGATAAAGGTGGCCAAGCACGGGAACCGCGCCGTGTCTTCGTGCTGCGGGAGCGCGGACGTCCTGGGCGAGCTTGGCGTGAACCTCGACATGACGCCGGAAGAGGTCGGGCGGTGCGTGGACGAGATTGGAATCGGCTTCCTGTACGCGCCGCTCCTGCACTCGGCGATGAAACACGCCCTTATTCCCCGGCGCGAGATTGGCATCAGGACGCTCTTTAACCTGCTCGGCCCTCTTTCCAACCCGGCGGGAGCGAACGCCCAGGTAATGGGCGTATATGAGGCCGACCTGACGGACAAGCTCGCGCATGTTCTCCTTAACCTCGGAACGAAGCGGGCGATGGTTGTGCACGGGATGGACGGCCTTGACGAGATAACCGTAACGCGCGAGAGCCGGATTTCCGAGGTAAAGGACGCCGCCGTGCATACGTATATCCTGGACCCGCGCGATTATGGTATAAGTATCTCCTCAGCCAATGAACTTCGCGGCGGGGATGCATCGAGGAACGCGGAGATTATACGCGCCGTCCTGAAAGGCGAGAAAGGGCCGAGGCGCGACATTGTCCTTCTGAATTCCGGTGCGGCGATTTATATCGGCGGAATGGCGTCGTCGATAAAAGACGGCCTAGCCAAGGCGGCGGAGTCTATTGATTCCGGCGCGGCATATAAAAAACTTGAGCAGATTATCAGTTTTGGGAATTAAGCAAGAAAGCGGGTGGCGATTAATGAGAAGCAACGCAAATAAAAAACCGGAAATGGTCTATAGGGGAGGCAAGCCGGTATCGGTTATCCTCGATATAGACCGGTATGAGAAGATGCTGGAGCAACTTGAAGATATGGAAGACTTGAAAGAACTCCAAGAGATGAGAAAAAAGCCGCTTAAATTTCGCAGCTTGGACGATTATCTGAAGGATAAGAAAAAAAGTGCATGAAGTCCTCCTTGGAACAGCGGCTGAGAAGGACTTGGATAAACTTCCCAAGAGCATTTTCGCAAGAATAATAAAAGAACTAAAAAAGCTTGCGGAAAATCCAAGGCCGATTGGGAGCAGGAAGATTGTCGGCTCAATGTCTGACTGGAGAGCCCGGGTAGGGGATTATAGAATAGTTTATGAAATACGAGAGGACGAAAAAGTAGTTAGAGTTATGCGCATCAAGCACAGGCGCGAGGCGTACAGGTGATTCTACAGAGGATTGTCGCGGACAAGAAAGAAGAGCTTAGGGACGTCAAGGCCCGCCTGCCGCTCTCCGAGATAAAGGCGATGGCGGCGGACGCGCGCCCGACGATGGATTTTGCCGCGGCGCTGATAGAGAAGGATGCGGTCTCCATAATCGCCGAAGTGAAGAAAGCGTCACCCTCGAAGGGTCTTATACGCCCGGACTTCGACCCTGTCACCATAGCCCGCACATACGAAGAAAACGGCGCGCGCGCGGTGTCCGTGCTCACGGAGAAGAAATATTTCAGGGGCGACATCGGCTACCTCAAGTGGATTTCCGGCAGCATAGGCATTCCCGTGCTCCGCAAGGACTTCATATTCGACGAATACCAGGTCTACGAAGCGCGCGCGAACGGAGCGGACGCGTTCCTGCTCATTGCGTCAATCCTCGAACAGTACCAGATGGAAGACCTCTACCTCCTGGGAAAAGAGCTTGGAATGGAGGCGCTGGCGGAGACGCACGACGAGGGCGACCTTGACAAGGTTCTCGATTCGACGTTCAGAATAATCGGGATAAACAACCGCGACCTTAAGACCTTCGGCGTGGACATAAAAAACACCGAATACCTGATTGAAGAGATACCGATGGACAGGGTCGTGGTGAGCGAATCTGGGATCTCGACAAGGGATGATTTAAAGTTCCTGAAGTCTGTCGGCGCAGACGCGGCGCTCATAGGCGAGGCGCTTATGCGGGAGAAGGATTTCGGGAAAAAACTGCGGGAGTTGACGAGCCTTCAGGCGGCGTTATGAAAATTAAAATCTGCGGCATCACGAATATGGAAGACGCGATGGCCGCCGCCGACGCCGGGGCGGACGCTTTGGGATTTGTTTTCTTCGAGGAGAGTCCGCGTTATATAGATCCTGTGAGGGCCGGGGAGATAATAGACGCCCTGCCGCCGTTTATAAGCGCCGTCGGCGTATTCGTTGATGCGGATGAAAATTTCGTAAAGTACGCAGTCAACGAAAGCGGCGTGGGCATTTTGCAGTTCCACGGCTCGGAACCCCCGGATTACTGCGATTCCTTCGGGATGCCGTATGTGAAGGCCTTCCGGGTAAAGGACATGGAGAGCTTAAGCGCGCTGAATGAATATAAATACGCGGCGGCATTTCTGCTCGATACGTATTCAGAGGAAGAGCCGGGGGGGACGGGCATGACCTTTAACTGGGATATGGCCGCCGCCGCAAGCCGAGGCCGGTCCACCGGCGGCCCGATTATACTTGCGGGAGGTTTGACGGCTGAAAACGTTGCGGAGGCGATACGCAAAGTCCGGCCGTATGCGGTGGACGTGTCCTCCGGCGTAGAGGCGCGCAAGGGGAAAAAGGACGCGGAGAAGATACGGAGATTCATTACTGCGATAAGGGCATTGTCATAACGCCCCCTCGCTCCTTAAGCCCTCACCCACCGTCAGGAGACGGTCCCCCCTCTCCCAGGGGCGGGAGAGGGCAATAAGGAAGAGGTCATTACAGGGAAAGAAGGTTAACGATGTTGCCGGATAAAAGCGGGCATTTCGGGACTTACGGCGGGCGGTACGTGCCGGAGACGCTTATGCCCGCGCTGCTCGAACTGGGAAGAGAATATAACAAGGCGAAGAAGGACAAGGCGTTCAAAAAAGAGCTGGACTATTACCTCGCCAATTTCGTCGGAAGGCCCACGCCGCTTTTCCATGCCGCGCGCCTTACGAAAAAGCTCGGCGGGGCGAAGATATACTTGAAGCGCGAAGACCTCGCGCATACCGGGGCGCACAAGATTAACAACGCGCTCGCCCAGGCGCTCCTTGCAGTGCGCATCGGCAAGAAACGCATCATTGCCGAGACCGGCGCGGGCCAGCACGGCGTCGCCACGGCGACCGCGGCGGCGCTCCTAGGCCTTGAGTGCGAGATATACATGGGCACCGAGGACATACGGCGCCAGGCGTTGAACGTCTTCCGCATGAAGCTTCTTGGGGCGAAGGTCGTACCGGTAGACATCGGCAGCAGGACGCTCAAGGACGCCATATCCGAGGCCCTGCGCGATTGGACGACGAACGTCCGCACCACTCATTACATCATGGGCACCGTCTTCGGGCCTCATCCTTACCCGGCGATGGTGCGGGATTTCCAGTCGGTTATCGGGAAAGAGGCATACAGGCAGATATTAAAGGCCGAAGGGAAGCTCCCGGATTTGCTTATCGCATGCGTCGGCGGCGGGAGCAACGCGATGGGGCTTTTCTTCCGCTTTATGAAAGATAAGGTGAAGATGGTCGGAGTCGAGGCCGGCGGCAAGGGCATCAAGTCCGGCAAACACGCCGCGCGTTACGCGGGAGGCTCGCTCGGCGTCCTCCAGGGAACCAAGAGCTGGCTCCTCCAGGACGACGAGGGCCAGATACTTGAGACGCATTCGGTGTCGGCTGGGCTGGACTACGCCTCCGTAGGCCCTGAGCACAGCTTCTACCGCGACAAGGGCAGGATAGAATATACCTATGCGACGGACGACGAAGCGCTGGCCGCTTTCGACCTGCTCTCCCGGACTGAAGGGATAATCCCGGCGCTTGAATCCTCACACGCCGTGGCCGAGGCGGTGAAGCGCGCGCCGAAGATGAGGAAGTCCCAGTTGATAATCGTGAACCTGTCCGGCAGGGGAGACAAGGACGTGAATCAGGTCGCCGAGATAAGGGGAGTCAGACTATGACCCGGATAGAGAATAAGTTTGCGGAACTGAAAGACAAGCGCCGCTCCGCGTTCATCCCGTATGTCATGGCGGGAGACCCGGACATCGAAACTACCGGGAAGATTGTCCTGGAGCTTGAGAAATCCGGGGCGGACATAATCGAACTCGGCGTTCCTTTTTCCGACCCGCTCGCCGACGGCCCCACAATCCAGCGCGCGGCCATACGCGCGCTTAAGCAGAAGACGAACTTAAAGAAAGTATTCGCACTGGTAAAGGAAATCCGGAAGTCGTCTGAAATCCCGATCATCCTGATGCTGTATTACAACTTGATTCATAAATACGGCGAGAAGAGGTTCGCCGGCGATTCGGCAAAGGCAGGCGTGGACGGCTTTATCGTCCCGGACCTGCCGCCCGAGGAGGGGGGCGCGCTGGCAAGTTATTGCCGGAAGAATGGGCTTGACTTGATATTCCTGCTCGCGCCGACTTCCGACAACGAAAGAATAAGCCTGGTATCGAAAAGCGGCGGCGGGTTCATATATTACGTCTCGCTCACAGGCGTAACCGGCGCGCGGGAGAGTATTGCCGCGGGCGTGGAGAAGGCGGTAAAAAAGATCAGGCGGATGAGCGGCAAGCCTGTCTGCGTTGGCTTTGGAATCTCGACCCCGGAGCAGGCCGGGAAAATGGCAAAGATTGCCGACGGCGTAATCGTCGGCAGCGCGATAGTCGGGAAAATAGAAAAGGCGGCGAGCCCCGAAGACGCCGTGCGCGACGCCGGGAAGTTTGCGGGGGAGTTGAAGGCGGGGATTTCGAGAGCGGGGCGCTGACTACTCGAAATACGGATTCTGCCGTTTTTCCAGTCCTATCGTCGTATCGTCTCCGTGGCCGGGATAGACCTTCGTGTCGTCGGGTAGTCTGCCGAGTTTATCTTTCAACGAGTGAACAATCGTATTGAAGTCCCCGCCGGGTAAGTCCGTCCTGCCTATCGAACCCCAGAAGAGCGTGTCGCCGGTAAAGACAACCTTGGCATCTTTTACATACAGGCTTATACCGCCCGGAGTGTGCCCCGGCGTCTCTATGACCTCCATCTCGACGTCGCCGATTTTTATCCCGTCTCCGCCTTTCAAAAAATAATCCGGCTTCGGCGGACTGGCCGTCTGCATCCCGAAAAGCGCGGCCTGCGCGGCGGTATTTTTCAGGAGAAGCGCGTCATTTTCGTGCACCATGACCTGGGCGCCGGTCTCGTCCTGAAGCTCCCTGGCCGCGCCTGCATGGTCGAAATGCGCGTGGGTCAGGATTATATATTTGAGTTTCAGGTTGTCTTTTTGCAGCGCTGCGGTTATTTTCCCGGCATCGTCGCCTGGGTCTATTATCGCGGCCTCATGCGTCGTCCCGGAGGCTATTATATAGCAGTTTACAGCGAGCGGGCCGACCACAAGAGTCTTAAGAATCATTTCGCTTTTACCTTCCGCCTGTAAGTGTTGATTATGAACGACAGCTCGTCGCTTTTCAGCAGGTATAGTATAAGAAAATAAACCGCAAGCCCGGCGGCTATGGCCGCGAAAACTATTCCGGCTTTCTGTGCCGTGTGGCCGCTCATGGCCCAGAGATTGCCCCGGGCGATAAAATAGCAGATAACTCCCATCACGGCTGATGCGAAGGCGGTCTTCAGCCCGGATTTCAATATCTTCCGGGCTCCTATCCGGCCCATTCTTTTCCTGAAGAGGAACAAAAGCAGAAACATATTAGCCACGGATGCGATGGCCGTGGCGAGCGCGAGGCCGCCGTGCCTGAGCGGGCCCATCAGGAGAAGGCTTAAAGCCGCGTTGACGAATACGGCGACAAACGCCCCCATGAGCGGTGTCTTCGTGTCGTGCAGCGAATAGAACGCGGCGTTCAGTATCCTTACTCCGGAATATGCCCAGAGGCCCGTGGAGTAGAACATGAGGGCGTAGGCGACGTTGAGCGTGTCGGCGTAGGTGAACGTGCCCCTCTGGAATAGAAGGCTCGTAATGGGGACGCGCAGGACTATCAGGCCGACCATCGAAGGGACCATGATGAACAGTATATACCGGAAGCCGAAGGAAAGCGTTTCCTTGAGGCCGTCCCGGTCGCCCGCGGCGGCCTGCCGCGACATGCTTGGAAGTACCGCCGTGGCGATCGAAATCCCGAAAATCCCGTGCGGGAACTGAAAGAGCTGCGTCGCATACAGAAGATAGGAAACGCTTCCCTGCGGGAGGTATGTGGCTATCAGGCTGCTTATGAAGATGTTTATCTGCGTGGCGGCCTGGCTGCCTATTACCGGGACCGTGAGACGGCCTATTTTCTTGACGCCGGGGTCGCGCGGGTGCATCGCGAAGTTAAAGAGCATCCCCCTTTTTTTTAGCGGGGGGATCTGAATCAGCATCTGAAGAATTCCGCCGAACAGCACGCCGAGCGCCAGTCCTACTATGGGTGTATCCATGTGAGGGCAGACCCAGAGCGCAAACCCGATCATGGAGAGGTTCAGCATTATGGGGGCGGCTGCCGGGGCGGCGAAGGAGCCGAGCGAGTTTAAAACGCCCATTATGACCGCCGAGAGGCCGACGAAAAGGATATACGGGAACATTATCCTGGTGAGCCGGACCGTCAGGGCGAATTTTTCCGGGTTATCGACCCAGCCGTGCGCGATTGCGCTTACAACCTGCGGAGAAAAGGCAACACCCAGCGCCACCACTCCTATGCAGATGAGGAGAAGGAGATAGAAGATGGTGCTCGCCAGTTCCTTTGCCTGCTCTTTGGATTTGGTATGGAAGTATTCCGTGAAGACCGGGATGAAGGCCGCCGACATCGAGCCTTCCGCAAGGAGCTGGCGGAGGATGTTGCTTATCCTGAACGCCTGGAAAAATGCGTCCGTAACCATCCCCGCGCCGAAAATCCTGGCGATTACCATAAGCCGCAGGAAGCCGAGGACGCGGGAGACGGCGGTTACGACGCTCATCGACCAGGCGGCGCGGGTGACGCTTGCCTGCTCGCTCATAAAGCGGCGTTACCGCTTGACTTGGTTATCGCGGGAATCCTGACGGTGAATGTGGTGCCTTCGCCCAGGCGGCTTTTGAGGGTAATGCTTCCGCCGTGCGCCTCCGCGACGGCCTTGGAAATGTAGAGGCCCAGCCCCATGCCGTCTATCTTTCCGGTGGTGCTGGAGCGCCTGAACTTCTGGAACATCGTATCCACGTCCTTTTCGGGTATGCCGCCTCCAGTGTCCGAGATGTCTATCTCGACGGAATCCCCGGCGGAGCGCGTGGATACGGCGACCGATGCCCCTGAAGGGATGTATTTGAGCGCATTGCCGAGGATATTGCAGATTACCCGGTCAAGCTGCACCTTGTCCCCCATGACATGCGGGAGGTCGGCCTCTTTTACCAGGGATATGATCACGTTCCTTCGCTCGGCCTGCGGTATGAAGAATTTCATGGAGTCCTCGACAAGGTTGTTTATATCGAGGGGCTGGAGGTTAAGCTTAAGCTTCCCGGCGTCGACTGCCGCCGATATGAGGAAGTTGTCCACGAGGGTCAGTATCTTCTTGCCGCTCGCATACACGCTCGACATGGCTTTTTCGATTTCCTCCTGCCCGGAGAGCGAGCCGTCCTGTATCATCTCTGCATATGTGAGTATCGTGGAAAGCGGAGACTTTATGTCGTGCGTTATCATGGCGTTGAAATCGGTCTTTTCTTTTTCCAGCCGCACCAGCTCGTCGTTTGTCCTCTCAAGCTCGCGGTTGGCGTCTTTAAGGGACTCCATGTACTCGTTTATTTTCCGGTCTCTCTCCTGGAGGGCGTCGGCCATACTGTTGAACGAGTTGGCCAGCTCTCCTATTTCGTCCTCGTGTATCCGGGGAATCCTCATGTCGAAATTGCCCGCGCCGATTTTCGAGGCGCCGTCCCGGAGATGATTGACCGGCCTTACAATATATTCGGCAAGGTACCTGGATACTGCAAGCGCAACCAGGGATACGCCAAGGAAGAGCACGAAATACATCTTCAGCAGGCGGTTCATCGGTTCGAGCAGTTCCGAATAGTTCTCGTTAACCCCTACCGACCAGCCGTGCCCGAGGTAATCTCCGAAGCCTCTGAGCGGCGCGAATCCGGCGAGTTTTTTGATGCCGGTCGTCCTGGAAGTATAATAGGCCGTTCCGGTTTTCCCGCTTGTCATCTCCCCGACCATTTTCTTCATCGCGGGAGGCATGAGGGAGCGGGTGTCCTTGAGGATTTTCTCCCTGTTCGGATGGCCGATGAGCATGCCGTGGCGGTTTACGAGGAAGGCGTAACCGCTGTGTCCCGAAGCCATGTTTTCCCTTTGAACCGCGTCGATTATCTCCCAGAGATATTCGAGTTTCAGGTTGGTTGTCAGGACGCTTACGATATTCCCCGACTTGTCGTAGACAGGCGCGGCGAAAGACATTGTCGGCTTGTCCGTTATGGGCGAGACATACATGTCCGAGGAGGTAACCTGGCCGGAGAGGGCCGGGAGATACCATGAATTGCTGTAGGTTGGTTTCTCCGGTTTTTTGATGTCCTCTATGTTTATAACGCTGATGTGGTCGAAATACGGATATATTTTCAGATATTTGGACAGAATGGCGTTCTGGCTGCTGGTGGTGGTCTTAAGCCCGTAGAGCGAGTAATGCAGCGCGATTGCGCGGGTATCTTCGAGCTTGTCGTTCAAGTAGCGGTCTACCTTGTCCGCAAGCTCCGAGGCTATAATGGAAAGGCTCTTTTCGGTCTGGTGCTTCAGAGCGTCCTTCTTGGACTGGTAGGAAATAACCCCGACCAGGAGTATGACCGAGAGGCCTAGCATGAAAAATATCAGGAAAAGCTTTGCCTTAAGGCTCTTTTGGACTCTGCTTGTCATAAATTAACCCTTGACTTGAACCGTTTGTTGTGTTAAATAGTTTATTCTTTATAACAGCGCCCGACAAATCGGGCAGCTACATTTAAAATATCTGGAGGTCGATTTGGCAAACCATAAGTCAGCCATTAAAAGAAACAAACAGTCCCTCGTCCGCAGGGAGAAGAACCGCCAGGCGAAAGCCGCTCTCCGGACAATTGTCAAAAAATTTACCGCGGCCGTGGACAAGGAGCCGGAAGCCGCAAAGGAAATCCTGGCCTCTGTCGTTCCCGCCATAGCTAAGGCCGCATCAAAAGGCATAATCCATAAAAACGCCGCTTCCCGCAAGATCTCCCGCCTTTCCAAAAGGCTCCACAAATCGGCTTCTCAAGGGGCCTGAGTGTGCGGCGTGCAGGGGGGGGATTTCCCATCCCGCCACCCTCGCGCCCGGACTTTATTACGCGGAACTACTGAGTGTGCGGCGTGCAGGGAAGATTTTCTATAACTGCCCCCCCGTAGGCACCTCAGACCGCCCCGGAAAGCTCCAGTACAAGCCGCTCCATGACAAGTCTTGGCGGCACTGGGGAGCCTTTAAGCTCCCTGTCCGCTTTCGTTAAAGAGCTGAACGCTCGGACGACTTCATCGTCCGACAGCTTCCTTGCGGGGGATTTCCGTCCGCCCCTGCCGCCTGCCTGCCAGTCATCGCCCGCTGCCATCTTCCGCCACTGTCCGGAGAGTATCGCAAGGAGTTTCAGGGGTTCCTCGCCGTCCCGGAGCAGTTTCTCCAGCGTCTCGACGGCCCTCGACGTGTCCCCTGCCGCCGCCGCGTCCGAAAGCTCGAATACCGCGGGCAGGCCGAAATCCCCCACCGACTCCCGGACGTCTTCCTCCTTTACTTGCCGTCTCTCGCCAAGGAGGTTGAATACCTTGTTGAGCTCCGCCTCAATCAGGGCTATGTTCCCGGACAGGGTCTCGGAAAGATATGCCACGGCGCCACGGTCTATGGTAAAACCCGACGCCCGGACGAGTTTCTGGACAATGTCCGGTATTTCGTAATCCCGCGGTCGCCAGAAATGCGCAAAAACGGCGCTATCCGGGAGCATGTCGGAGAGAGTCCGTTCCTTCGAGCGGTCCGCGCCCATTGCGAGAAGGATCAAAACGCAGTCCGGAGACGGCGCTTTAAGATATTCCTTTAGCTCCTTCAAGTCCCGGAGCTTGTCCGCTTCCTTAAGTATAACAAGGCGCCTGTCCGCCATCATCGGGAGCGTGGAGGCCTGCGCCGCAACCTCCGCCGCCTTCGTGTCCTTGCCATAGAAAACATCGAGGTTAAAATCCCTCGGCGCGCCCGCGAGGGCCTTGTCGGTTATGGCCGCGAGCGCCCTGTCGGCGAAGTATTGCTCCTCGCCGGTGAAGAGATATACGGGAGCCAATAGTCCGGCGCCGGTAGACCGGCCAGGCCGGCATTTGTCGAGGTGGTCGAAAAGTGCCTTGTGTGTAATAGATTTTTTCATCAGAACGTATCCAGCACCCGTATGATAAATTCCTCCGCAAAGCGTTTTGAGGCGTATTTTATGGCCTCTTCCTTGCGGATCTTGCTTTTGGTGACGTCCACGGTAACCCGGTAATCGGCGAACGAAGTGAAGTCGTTTTTCTTCCATATCACCTTTTTTGTCTTTATATCGGATACCTTCACGTCCATGTGCATTATAAGCCTGTACTCAAGAATCCTCTCCTGCGGGTCGTACGACAGGGGTTCGAGTTCCACTCTCGTTACTTTGCCGTCTACAAGTATGTCCGCGTCCCCTTCGTCCGCAAGCATCCAGCGCCCGTCGATGGCGATCTCTTCCTTCAATGCCGCCGTTACGTCCTTCTCCGCCAGAGGCTCCCATGAATCGTTTCGGAACATCTTTACGAAGACCTTGTATTTTCCGGGAGCATTACCCGTGCCCGCGCCTCTGCCCGCAAGCTGATAGCCGCACGCGGGCAGGGTCAACAGTAAAACCATACAGAACAATTTTTTCATATAGAGAGTCTATACCACTATGCTAACGAGCTTGGATTTCACGTATATTACCTTTTTCGGCTCCTTGCCGCCCAGGAACTGCCTTACCTTTTCCTGCGAAAGCGCGGTCTGTTTCACATATTCGTCCTCCGACTCCGCCGGAACCGTTATCCTGTCCCGCACCTTCCCGTTTACCTGAACGACGACGAGAACTTCGTCCGCTTTTATCAGCTCAGGGTCGAATACCGGCCAGGGGACGTTCTCGATTTCCGTATCTTTTCCGAGAGCTTCCCAAAGCTCGGACGCGACATGCGGGGCAAAGGGCGAAATCAGCAGGATCAAGACCTCCACGGCCTCGCGCAGAGCGGCTTTATCTTCCGGGCCGTCTTTGCCCGGCTCAAACTGGTAAAGCGTGTTCACAAGCTCCATTACGGAGGCTATGGCGGTATTGAAATGGAACCTGTCCTCTATGTCGTCGGTAACTTTTTTTATGGTTTTGTGGGTGGCGCGGCGCAGGTTTTTTGCATTCGCTGACGCATTTCCCGACGATGTTCCGGCTGATTTTATGGTATCCAGGTTCTCGTGAACAAAGCGAAATATGCGCGAAAGGAACCTGAACGAGCCTTCCACGCCCTGGTCGGACCACTCCAGGTCCTTTTCCGGCGGGGATGCGAATAGAGAGAATAATCTCGCGGTGTCTGCGCCGTATTCGCGTATCAGCTCGTCCGGGTCCACCACGTTGCCCTTGGACTTGGACATCTTCGCCCCGTCCTTTATGACCATTCCCTGTGTCAGGAGGTTCTTGAATGGCTCGTCCGCCTCTGACAGGCCGAGATCCCGGAGAACCTTGGTGAAAAACCTCGAATATAAAAGATGCAGAACCGCATGTTCGATTCCGCCGATGTACTGGTCAACGCCGCCGGTGCCGGCCGACTGGTCGCCGCCGGACATCCAGTAAGCCGCGTTATCTTTCTTGAACGGCGAATTATCGTCCCAGCCCGTATAGCGCAGAAAATACCACGAGGAGTCCACGAAAGTGTCCATCGTGTCCGTCTCGCGTGTGGCGGCGGCCCCGCAAACAGGGCATTTAACACTCAGGAACCCCCAGGAGGTTGT